>JBGSKZ010000735.1:0-1019 GCA_041741035.1 Treponematales bacterium | reverse complement strand
CGACCCGGAAGCCTGGGCAGCCTTCCTGCGCGGCCAACTCGCCCGCTACCGCGCCTGGCAGGCGGAAGCGGTCAAGGGCTACCGCTACATAAGCCGCCGCTCCCGCGCGGCCATAAAGACCGCCGGCGACATGTACGACTGGACCGGCTCGGTAATAGAGGCCGACCCCATGGTCGTGTTCAGGCGCAAGGTTAAGCCGGGCAAGGGCCGCATCGTGCGCAGGGCCATCCTGAACCTCCTGCGAGGCTGATATGAATTTTTACCTTATGCTCGACCTGATCGTGCTGGCCGGCCCGCTCGCCCTCTCATTTGACCGGCGGGTGGCTTTTTATAAGAAATGGCCCGCCGTCTTCAGCTCCATAGCCCTTATCGTGCTTATTTACGGAGCCTGGGATATATGGAAGACCGCCAGCGGCGTATGGTCCTTCAATCCGGCCTACGCGGGCGAGGCCCGCTTCCTCTTGCTGCCCCCGGGCGAGTGGCTGTTCTTCGTAGTAGTGCCCTATGCCTGCGTCTTTATTCTGGCCTGCGTGCGCGAGTATTTTAAGGACGCCTCGCTGGTCCTGCCGCGGCCCTTTTTCTTCGCGGCAGCCGCCCTGCTGGCCGCCTTGGGCATAGCCTTGATAGGGCGCACCTACACCGGAGTCGTCCTGCTGGCGGCGGCGCTTACCCTGGCGGCCAGCGAGCTCCTGGCGCCTAAAAGCCTGCGCTCGCGCAATTTCTGGCTGGCCATGGCCATTACCTATGTACCCTTTCTCATAGCCAACGGCATACTGACGGGCAAGCCCGTGGTGCTCTACGACGATACGCGGAACCTCGGCTTACGGGCGGGCACCATACCCGTGGAAGATTTCGTCTACAGCTTCGCCATGCTGCTCCTGGCCTTCGTGCTCTACGACCTGTTCAGCGCGCTGTATGAGCGTCGGCGCCAAGCCAGAAACGCGGCAAAGGGGACGGGCGCCTAATGGCCGCCGCGCGGGCACCCGCCGTTTCGCCGCGGGACTCATCGCCGGGGTCGG
>JBGSKZ010000734.1:0-7522 GCA_041741035.1 Treponematales bacterium | reverse complement strand
CTGGCCGTCGGCCTGAGCATCGGCTTCCCGGAAGGCGGGCGCGGGCCTTCCGAGCCGGTAGCCGCCGGCGAGGGCGTCCTCTATGAGTTCGAGAGCGCCGTAGAGCAGCGCCCTGCCGTCCGTATCCGCGCTCATTGATAGGGCGCCGCGTTGCGCAGTTCCAGGGATACGTCGCGGTAGCGCTGAGCGGAGGCCCGGCCCAGTATGGCGTACACGCGGGCGGCCAACTCAGGATCAGCGGCGCAGCGCTCGCGGAGCGCCTGCCCTTCCAGCTTAAGGAGGAGGCAGCGTTCGCGCGCCACCAGGCTAGCTTCGCGCCTGCTGCAGTCCAAGAAGGCCGTTTCCCCGAAGTATTCGCCGGACTTAAGCGTGCTGAAGCCTTCATCCTCGTCGCGCAGCTTGCCCGGCACGCGCATGCGGGATTCCATGAGGCCCGACACTATGTAATAAATATCCGAGCTTGCCTCGTCCTCTTTGAAGGCCGGCTCATGCTCGCCCAGGCTTAAAAACGAGCTTATGTCGGCCAGGAACTCGGCATGGGCCTCGGCCAGGTCCTCAAAGCCGGGAAGGGCGCGGATAGTCTGCAAGAGATCGGTATTTTTCGTCATTGTGCCTGTCCTCCCGCGCCTGCCAGTCGGCGCTCTATATCTCCGAAGCCCCGCAGATTCAGGAAGGCTTCCACGAGTTCCGGTTTGCCTATGCGCGCTTTTTCGTCCTCAAGGAGTTTGCGGGCTATGCCCGGCGCGCGCTCGGCGCTTTCCCCCTCGAAAAGCGAGGCTGCGTAGTAATAGTAGAGTATCACGTCCTTATAGGGCAGGAGGAGGCCCGTCGTAAAGAAATACGAGGCTTCCTTGAGGTAAAAGCGCGCCTGCTCGCGTTTGGCCCTCTCGTATTCCAGGCCCACCAGTATCATGAGCAGGGTGAAGGCGGGGTAGTAGCAGCAGTGGCGCAGCGCCGGTATGAGGGCTTCCTTGGCCGTGCTCTCCGCTTTTTCAGTATCCCCCGATACAAGGCGGCAAAGGGCCAGGCTACGCAGGGCCTCAACCCGGTCAAAATCGTTGCGTATCTGCCCTGCGTAGAATTCCGCGCGGAGGAAGCCGTCGCGCGACGCTTCCTCCTGGCCGGCCAGCGTCTGCGAGCAGGCCGCCATGGCATGGGCTTGGGCCAGCACGGACTCGCTCAGCGATCCCGCGGCCAGCAAATCGCGGGCGGCCTGGCCTAAGGCGGAAAAATCGCAGAGTTGCCACAGCGCCTTGATGCGCAGGTCCATGCCGAAGAAGCGCGCGACCGCGTCGTAGCCATCGTCGGCCGGGCTTGCCCCCTGCCGGTCCAGAGCCTCCAGCGCGCCGCGGTAATCGCCGGAAAAGAGCCGCAGTTCCGCTCTCGCGCTGTACAGCTCGAATGCGTCGCGCTCGGGTATGAGCTCGGTCTGGTCGACGAGCGCCTTGGCTTCCTCGAAATTATTCTTTTGGATTTCCGCCCAGGCTATCGTCCTTATGACATTCTGCACGCTGCGCGGGCTCATGCCCGCTCCCCGGTAGTAGTACAAGGCTTTCTGGCCGGTGAAGCGGGCCTTCTGGAAGGCGTACGACATGGCGGCGTGCGCGCATATCATGTGGTACGCGAAGCCCATGCAGTTGTCGTTCTGCTGGCTAACCGCCGCCTTCATGATGTTCTTCAGCTCCTGCTCCGCCTCGTCGATCTTGCCCGCGTTGAACAGGAGGGCGCTCTTGAGTATGAGCAGCTGCATGGCCTGGTCGGCCGAGCCTTTGGATAGCCGGCGGTAAAGGGGATCGAGGTATTCAAGGTATTCGTAGCAGTAATTGCGCGCGGGGTCTTTGAGCATAACCGCCGCCGCCTCGGCCCAGCGTTCCGCCCTCAGGAGGTGGTGAATGAGGCGCAGCCGATTGGGGCGCTTCGATTCCAGCATAAGGTCGGCGATGGCGCAGTGGATGAGGCGCTTGTTATGGTTTAGGAGGCTCGCGTAGAGCGCTTTCTTCAGCACGTCCAGGGCGAAGGCGTAGCGCTCGCCGCTCTTGGTCAGGAGGCCATCGCGCACGAAGAGCTCCAAGGCCTTGGCGCTGTCGGCGACCCGCTCTCCCGCCGCCGCCACGACCCGCGCGGCGTCCCCTTCGGTAAAATTCAGCACGAAGGGGGACATCATCTTGATAAATTCGCGGTAGGGCGGCTCGTAGCGCTCCAAGCTGGTCAGGAACATGGTCTGTATGGTGGAAGGAAGGGCGGACAGGTCGCGGTGCTTCTTGGCGAATTGCGCGTACTCGCGCAGGAAGAGAGGATTGCCCAGCGACTGGGCGAGTATGGCCTTGAGGAGCTCGTCGGGGCATTCCGGCCAGAAGGCCAGGGTCAGGGCGCGCGCCTCATCGTCCGACAACGGGCTCAGGCGCTGGGGCTTAAGCTCGGGAAAGGCGTCCCTGAGCGCCTGGCTATGCTCCCTGCCCGCCAGCAATATGAAAGGCTTGGTAGCGCCATGCTTGCCGTAATACTGAAGGAATTCCCGGCTGCTACGGTCCAGGGCCTGGGCGTTGTCTATGAAGATGAAGGGCGAGTATATGGCGGCGGCGTTCGCGCCCATCAATATTGAGAAGAGCGCGAAGAGCGCCGGTATGGCGTCGCCTTCATCCTCCGCGCTGTCGCGGGCGGAGACGAGCCCCGCGAGTATGCGCGCCTGCCCCTCGTCCAGGCCTTCCAGCGCGGACAGGGCCGCCTTGAGCTCGTCATAGCCCGCGTCCTGGTCAAGGCCCAGCCTTTCCATCGCCAAATCCATCACCACAGCATAGCGGCCAGGCCTATATTTTTGCGCCCTTGCCATGAGCAGGGGCGATGAAAAGTCGGGGAAAGAGCGTATTTTATCCGCCAGGGCCTGGGCAAGGCGGGTCTTGCCTATGCCCGCCTCGCCGATGAGGCAGCGGCCGGCCAGCTGGCCCGCGTCATGCCGAAGATAGAGGCGCAGCAATTCATCCACCAGTTCTTTGCGCCCTATGAAGGGGCCGGCTTCCTTAAGCGCGCCCTGGGAAACGCCGCTTACCGCCCAGGCTTGTATCAGATCCTTCTTGCCCTTCGCCTGCAGCTCGAAAGGGCCGCTGAAGTCGAAATCCCGGTCGCAATGCAACTTGACCGCCTCAGATACGAGTATGCCGCCGGGCTCCGCCTCCGCCTGCAGCCGCTGGGCCACGGCCATGGCATGGCCGGTTACCACGTCGAACTCGCCGCGCGTGCCCGTAGCCACGAGGCCCGTATGAATGCCTATGCGGAAGCTTGCCTCCACGCACTCGGTCTTGGCGGCGCGGCAGGGATCTTCGCGGCCAATAAAGGTCAAGGCCGCGCCTATGGCCCGCTGCGGGTCGTCCTCGTGCAGCTCAGGCACGCCGAATACCGCGACGAGCGCGTCTCCTATGTATTTTTCGACGGTGCCGCCGTGGGAACGGATAATGGACTCGAACGATCCGAAGAGCCTGTTCATAAGGCCGTCCATCTCTTCGGGATCCATCCGCTCGGATAAGGCGGTAAAGCCTTTCATGTCCGCGAAGAGTATGGTCGCCGTTTTCCGTTCGCCCGGCTTGAGCTCGCTTGCGGAGAGCGGGCCCGCTTTGAGTGCGTTAGTGCTTCCCATATCGCAGACCAGTGTACCCGATTCAGGGCTAAAACGCTACCGGCGCTCCATGCTATGATTCAAGCGTTTTAGGAGGCCGTGATGCTGGGAGCCTTTTTCTGCCATAACGGCGCGCTCAAGCCCGTGGACGAGGCGCGCTTTTCGCTTGACGATATCGAGCTCACGCACGGCTACGGCTGCTATGAGACTTTGAAGCTGCGCGGCGGGCTGGTATATTTCCCCGAATTCCACGAGGAGCGGCTGCTGCGCTCCCTGGCTATCCTGGGAATCGGCCATGCCCTGGCCCCGGGAATGCTCGTGGCCGCGCTTGAGGGGCTGGCGCGGGCGAATGGGCTTCGGGACGCCAACCTGAAAGCGCTGGCCGTCGCCAGGCAGGACCGACCGGCCGATTGGTACGTCATAGCGCTGGCTCCGCTCAGTCCCGCCCCGGAAGCCTATGAACAGGGCGTAGACTGCCTCCTTTACCATGGAGAGCGGCAGTTCCCGCAGGCGAAAAGCCTTTCGCTCTTGCTGTCCACCATAGCGTACCGCGCGGCCTTGGACCGGGGCTGCCACGATGCATTGCTCATAAACGGGCGCGGCGAACTTAGCGAAGGCACGCGCATGAACCTGTTCTACGCCGAGGGCGGCGCGTCCGCGGACGGCCGCGGGCCGCTTTATACGCCGCCTGCCAAGGACGCGCTCGAAGGCATTACCAGGCGTACGCTCATGGAGGCTCTGGCGGCCGGCGGCTATCCCGTAGTGGAGCGGCCCCTGCGGGAGGGCGAGGCGCTTTCTGGCCGCTTCGGCCTCATGGTGAGCAGCACCTCGAACAAGGCCCTGCCCGTCAGGAGCCTGCTCCGCCCCGATGGCCCGCCCCTCCGCCTGCCCCTGCCCGCTTTCTTCCAAAGCGTGCGGCGGCTCTATGATGAGCATCTGAGCCGCTACGCCGATTCCCGGGGCTTTGCCGGGACCGGCGTGCATTCCGCCCCCTAAAGGCTTATACTTTAGCTTCGCGCCCTAAAGGAGCAATAAGCTTCGGGGAACTATATAAGGAGTAAGACATGCGATATAGCCTGCGCGCGGCCGCCCTGGCCGCTCTCTTAATCGCGGTCGCGACGCCCCGCGCTAACGCCCAGCTTCTGGCTAAGCCCACGGCCGAGCTTACCCGCTTCCAGATAGAGGCTATAAGCCTGAGGGATGTCACCTTCCTCTTCGAGTTGAGCGTAAAGAACCCGTATCCCCTGGCCCTGAGTTTCTCCGGCCTCAGCCTGGATTTCAGCGTGGAAGGCGCGAAGGTGTTTTCCACGAGCAGCCAGGGCGGCTTCAGCGTGGCGGCGCGCGCTACCAAGGCCAATGTCTTTACGGTAACGCTGTCGTACGACGCTATCATCAAGGTAGTAAAGGATTACGCGAGCAAAGACTGGCTTAATACCGTCATAGACGGGAAGCTGGTCATACCCTTGCCCAAGACGCCCGGCTTGCCCGCGGACATAAGCTTTAGCTATAAATTGGCGAAGAAGATACCGGCTATCAAGCCCAGCATAGCCATTGTCGGCTTTACCGTTACCCCGCCGAGCGCCGCCGAAATAAGCGCGGCAGCCTTGAAGGCGGGCAAGAAGGTGGACGCCGCCAAGGCGCGCTCCGCGTTCAGCGACTTGCTGTCTGGTAAGACCCCCTCGGCCCAGCTTATAGACCCCGCCGAGCTGGACGTGCCGCTCAAGCTCAGTTACACCATCGAGATCAGGAATGACGCGAAGGGCCCCCTGTCCTTCAATTCGCTCGACTACGAGCTTTTTATCAACGGCGAGAGCCTCGTGCTCGGCAAGAGCTCCGAGGTCAAGCGGGACGGGCAGCGCATTCTGGTGACGGTAACGAACAGTTTCAGCTCTAAGCTCCTGTCCAAGAACATACGAGTGCTCTTTTCGAGCAAGAAGGGGGATTTCAGGGTACGGGGCTCGGCCTCGCTCAAGCTTCCCGACGATATACGCAAGGAAGCCATAGCCTTGAGCTTTGACGAAAAGGGCTCGTTCAGCCTGAAATAGCCTCTATGAGCCTTTTCAAAAAAGCGTAACTGCGTCCCACGGACGCCACGTGCAGGCGCTCGTCGGGAGAGTGCGGGTTCCGTATGGTCGGGCCTATGGATATCATGTCCCAGGAGGGAAAGTTCGGCCTGAATATGCCGCACTCGAGCCCCCCGTGGGTGGTTAGTACCGCGGGCTCCTCGGCGCGCTGCTCAAGGAATACCCTCTTGCAAAGGGCCAGTAGGCCGCTGGAAGGGTTCGGGCTCCAGGCGGGCGTCGTGGATGGGCGCGTTATCGCTAGGTCCCAGCCCAAAGCCTCAGCCTCGGCGAGGCGCCGCTCCACCGCCGCCGCGTAGGCTTCCTTCTCCTCGTCCGAGGAGCTGCGCACCATGACCAGGAGCTCCGCGGCAAAGCGTCCGCCCTCTACGCCCGCCTTGAGCGTTCCTAGGTTCGATGAGCTGCGAACTAGGCTTGGCATGGCGCTTTCCATGGCATACAGGCCGTTGGGGAGGCCTGCCAGCAGCTTTATGAAGGCTTGGCTGGCGACGGGGCCGAGCGCCAGGGGCGCGGCCGCCGCGGGCCTTATATCCAGGCGCAGCCCGGGATCCGCCGATCCCAGCTCGGCCTTCAGCGCGAGGGCCTCGCGGTCGAGGGCCTGGATGAGCTCGCTTTTGTTTGCTTCGGACACGCCTATGAGAGCCCCGGCCTCTCGCGGTATGGCGTTGGAAGCCGTGCCTCCGCTCAGCGAGCCGATGCACAAGGCTTGGCCGCTCTTATCGAGTATGCGCGCCAAGGCTAGGCAAGCGTTAGCCCGGCCCTTGTCTATATCCATGCCCGAGTGGCCGCCGAGCAGGCCGGACAGCCTGAGTTCGTACCAGGCGTAGGAGGGCGGCGCGCTTTCGGCCGCGTGCGAAAGCCTGGCGACGCTGCGTATTGAGCCTGCGCAGCCTATAGTGAGCTCTCGCTCGTCTTCCCCGTCCAGGTTCAAGAGCGCGGTTCCACGCAGCAGCCCCGGCTTAAGGCCTTTAGCGCCGCTCATGCCGTCTTCTTCGTTTACGGTGAAGACGCATTCGAGCGGGCCGTGGGCGAGCTTTTCGTCTTCCATGGCGGCCAGCGCCATGGCCATGCCTATGCCGTTATCCGCGCCAAGGGTGGTGCCGCTGGCCATCAGCCATGCGCCGTCGGCGGGGTCCAGGCGGGGACGTATGGGGTCCTTGGCAAAATCGTGGCTTGAGCTTCCCGATGCCTGGGGCACCATGTCCAGGTGGCACTGCAGTATGATCCCCGGGCCGCCTTCTTTACCCGGCGTAGCGGGCTTGCCGAAGAGGAGATTGCCCGCCTCGTCCCGCCTCGGGTTTAGGCCCCGGCCCTTGGCCCAGTCGGCAAGGGCCGCCGCGAGCGCTTCCTCGCGGTGTGAAGGGTGGGGTATGGCGCATATGGCGAAAAAGTGCTTCCAGACTGCTTTGGGTTCAAGCTCGCTAAGTTCCATGGCATAAGGCTCCTTGAGGTTCAGTGTAGCACGATTTCTCGACCTTAGCCCCGGCGAACGAGCCAGCGGGTCCAAAAGGGAGGCACGCGCGGGTTTATGCTCCTGCCTTGCGAGCTTATGCGGAAAGCCGGGTCGAGCAAGTCCGCGTACTGGCCGGGCTCCGCGCCGAGGGCGAAGTCCATGGGACTGTCGCTGGCGTTCAGGCATACTATTACGGCGGAACCGGCGCTCGGTGCGGAGCCGGCGCTTTGGCCCCCGCTGGCGCCAGACCCGGGCCTCGGCCTGGCTGCAGGCTCCAGGCGCCGCTCGAAGGCGAAGCCCTGCTGCGATACCCAGAGCTGGCTATACGCGCCGTCGCGCAGCGCCGCGCTGTCCAAACGCGCTTTGGCGAAGCGGCTT
>JBGSKZ010000733.1:0-2529 GCA_041741035.1 Treponematales bacterium | reverse complement strand
GGCGGTCCTCGCGCTCGCTCAGGCCTGCCTGCCCGCTCTCCTGCCCGCGCTCTCCCGGGCGTCCGGCGCGGCCTGCGGGATAATCTACGATCTACTCGCCGGCCTCATGGAGCTGGGGTCGAGGGCGCCGGCGCTAATCATACGGGCGGATGCGGAGGGGCGTATCCATGCCCTGCCGGCGGCCGCCATCGTTGCCCTCGCCGGCGCGCTCGTGTATGCTATGCCTTATGTTAGCATCCGTTCCCCCGCCAGAAGGCCAGGACCCCATACCCCGCCCCGTGGATTACGATTCGCCGCGGGACCTAGGCGCCCTGCTCGAGCGCCTAGGCTTCGCCATGCAAAAGCGCTTCGGCCAGAATTTCCTCGTGGCCGGCGCGCAGCGCAGGCGCATCCTGACCCTCCTGGAAGCGGAGGCGGGCAGCCGCATATGGGAAGTAGGCCCGGGCGCGGGAGCCATGACCCGGGAAGCCCTGCTCGCCGGCTGCCTCTTGAGCACCTTCGAGATAGACCGGGGCTTCGCTAATTTCGTCCGCGACTCCTACGGCGCCGTGCCGGGCTTCGAGCTTTTCGAGGGAGACTTCGTGCGCACCTGGCCCGAAGCCCTGGCGGCCAGCGGCAAGCCCGCGCGGGTATTCGGCAACCTGCCCTACAATGCTGCCGGCGCCATCATAGCGGCGCTCATAGAAGGCGGCGTACGGCCGCCCCTCATGGTATTCACCGTGCAGAAAGAGGCCGCGCAGCGCATGGCGGCCCATCCCAGCACCAAAAACTACGTGGCCTTCACGGTGCTGTGCCGCTCGGCCTATACCGTAAAGCTGGCCTTTGACCTGCCGCCAGGCGTCTTCTGGCCGCAGCCGCGCGTCACCTCGACCGTAGTCGTCATGCGCGAGCGCGACGATCCCATACCCTGCGCCGGCCGCAAGGATTTTACCAATTTTACGCGGGCCGCCTTCTCGTCCCGCCGCAAGACCCTCAGGAACAACCTGAAGGCCGCGGGCTGGACCGACGAGCAGACCGCGGCCGCCGCGGCGGAGGCGGGGCTTTCCATGGACAGCAGGGCGGAAGCCTTGAGCCCCGAGGAGCTCGCGGCCCTGTTTAACTGCTTGCCAATACGCGGCTAAAATCGTATCATCGACTCAGTATGAGCGATATAACATTGACCGCCGTCGACGAGGATACCCTCGAAACGATACTCGCCAAAGACGTAGTCTTCACCGGCACGCTCGCCTTCAAAGAGCCCCTCATGATCAAGGGCCGCGTATCGGGCAGCGTGCGCACCGAAAGCGACCTGCACGTGGACGAAGGCGCCGTCGTTGAAGCCGACATACAGGCCCGCAACGTGACCGTCCGGGGCCTCGTCAAAGGCAATATTATCGCCAGCGGCAGAGTCGAGCTCTTCGCTTCCTGTACGGTAAACGGCGACGTGCGCGCCGCCGAGCTCACCATGGAGCCCGGCTGCCATTTTAACGGCGCCTGTACCATGACGGGAATCAAGGATGCCCGCTAGGCGCGTTCTCCTTGCCTGCCTTACGCTCCTCTACGCCGCCATGGGAGCGCTCGCCCAAGCTAAGCCCGACGCCCTCAAATTATTCCGGGAAGGCCGCTACGAAGAAGCCCGCGTGGTATGCATGGCCGAGCTCGAGGCTAACCCCGCCAACGTCGAATCCTACGTGGTGCTCGGCTGGAGCCTGCTCTCCCTGGGCCGCTACGCGGACGCCGAGCTCTACGCCACCCGGGCCTATGAGCGCGTGCGCCGCGATCCCCGCATAATCGAGGTGATGGGCGAGGCCGCCTACTTCCAGGGCAAGAACGAACAAGCCCTCGCGTATTTCCAAAGCTACATCAATCTCCTGCCCGACGGCTCGCGCATGGGCCTCGTCTATTTCTTTATGGGCGAGATTTACCTCCGCAAGGAACGCTGGAGCCACGCCGATATAGCCTTCCGCACCGCCGTCCAGTACGAAGGCAGCAATGCCCGCTGGTGGGCCAGGTTGGGCTACGCTCGCGAGAAAAACGGCGAATGGCTCTATGCCACCGAGGCATACGAGCAGGCCCTTAAGCTGGATCCCGCGCTTTTGGACGCGAAGCAGGGCAGGGACCGGGTGCTTGCCCGCGCGCGGAACTGAGCGCTATGAGCCTTTATAGCGTATCCTTCCGCACCTTCGGCTGCAGGCTCAACCAGAGCGAGTCGGAAAACGCGGCGGCCGCTTTCGTAAGCGCCGGCGCCGCCCTCGCGGATTTCGGCGAAGCGGCCGACGTGGTCGTCTTTAACACCTGCACCGTTACCAGCAAGGCCGAGCAGAAGGCGCGCCGCGAGATGCGCCTGGCCCTCCGCCGCTCCCCCGACGCCCTTATCGTGGTTACCGGCTGCTATGCCGAGATGGAGCCGCAGGCGCTGGCCGGGCTGGCTCCGCGTATCGTCGTGCTCCCCGGCTCCCGCAAGGGGGCGCTCGTAGGGCTGGCCTCCGTCCTCGCCGATGCCTACGCGGAAGGCCTGGACGCCCTTGAGGAAGCGCGCCGCTACGCGGC
>JBGSKZ010000732.1:0-4241 GCA_041741035.1 Treponematales bacterium | reverse complement strand
GTGGCCGGTGCCTTCGTCCTGCGCGAGCGGCAACTGAAGGAGCCGGCGCCCGGGCAGGCCTTGAGGGCGGCGGAGGCGCGCATAGAGGCGGAAGGCCTTTCCTGGCTGCCCTGGCAGGAGGCGAGCGAAGCTTTGCTCGAGCGGATACGCTACGCCGCCAGGCTGGGCAGGCCGGCCGGCCTTGACCCCGAAGCCTGGCAGGAGCCCCGCTTCTCCGGGCGCCTGGCCGAAGCGCTTAAGCCGTATCTGGCCGCCTCCGGCCCTATCATAGACGGGGCGGGGCTCCTAGCCTGCCTTGAGGATACGCTGCGCTCTGAGCTGGGATACTCGGCGCTTGAAATCCTGGAGCGCGAGGCGCCGGCCTTTATCATGACGCCCGGGGGGCGCAGGCGCAGGCCCCGCTATCCCATGCAGGGCGAAGCGTCCCTGGCCCTGCGCATACAGGAAGCCTTCGGCCTCCGGGACAGCCCCGCCGTTTGCGGCAGGCCGCTAGTGCTCGAACTCCTCAGCCCCGCCGACCGGCCCCTGCAGCTCACCAAGGATTTGGCGAGCTTCTGGCGCACGGCCTATCCCGCGCTCAGGCCGGAATTATCGCGGCGCTACCCCAAGCACTACTGGCCGGAGGATCCTTTGAACGCGGAACCGACCAGGGGGCCAAAGCCAAAGCGCCTATAGTTTCTTGAGCACTATGGCCGTAAGGTCGTCGCTGCGCTTAGCGCCGGAGGTGAAATTGCGGTAATCGATCATAATGGAAGCTAAAATCGAGTCCGCGCTTTCGGTATCGGCGCGCTTGAGCGCCTCGAGCAGGCGCTCCTCGCCGTATTCGACGCCCCGCTTGTCGCGGCCTTCGCTTAAGCAATCGGTATAGAGCAGTATCACGTCGCCGGGAGACAGCGAGAAGGCCAGGGCCTTTACGCTTATCTCCATGCCCTCCCGGCCCAGTGGCGGCGCCTTAAAGTCCTGGCCGCCCTTGGGGGCAAGGGCTATGACCTCGCCGGAAGATCCTTTGCGGAACAGCGCGTCCGTATGGGCCGCGTTCACGTACTCTACGCGGGCGCCCTTTATGCGCAGAAAGGCGCAGGTAAGGTAATTGTCCACCGAGGAGAGCTCGCGCACGAGTTCCCTGTTGATTTCGCTGAGCACGGTACCGAGAGCATCGGAGCTCCGCTCGGAGGCGCGGCGGAAGAAAACGTTGCGGGCCAGCACGGTGATAAGGCCGCTGGCTATGCCGTGGCCCGATACGTCGCCGACGAGGACGCCGGAGAGCTCGCCATTCTGCGTATAAAAATCGTAGAAATCTCCGGAAACGCCGGAGGCCGGCTCGAACACGAAGGCCATATCCCAGGCGCGCACCTTCGGGGGCGTGGAGGGGAAAAAACCCTTCTGCACGGACACCGCCACGGCCATATCGCGCTCGGCGATATCCATGGTATTTTTCAGCTCTTTATTGGCGTCTGCTATGCCCTGGTTGAGCCGCGTGCGCTCGTCGGCGGCCTTGGCGAGCGAGGCCGTGCGCTCCTGCACGCTCTGCTCAAGGCCAAGGGTCATGGATTCAAGCTGCGCATAGGTAGCGGTGAACTGGCCGGCCAGCACGGCCGCAGCGCCGAGCAGGAAGAAGAAGAAGGCATATTTGGTGAGGCCCAGCTCTATGCCCCTGCTCTTGAGGTAGAGGTCGACGGCCAGAGCCGCACCCAGGAAGAACGCGCCGAAGAGCATCTTACCCGACTCGGTAAGGGTGAAAAAATCCGCGATGGCGCTCAGGTTGCGCCAGGAGGCCCGTTGCATCGAGCGCTCGCGCATGAGCCTGAAGTCGCGCAATACCGCCTTTCCCAGTACAAACGACAGGTAATAGAGCATAGCGGCGGCGACCATGCCGTACCATGCCATGAGGAAGGGCTCCCGCCTGAATAGTTGGGCGCCGACGCTCAGGAGCAGGAAGGCCGCTCCGGCGATGGGCGTTACGCGTTGGAGCCTGCCGTTCACGAGGCTTTCCAGAAAGGCGAATAGAAACGGCGGTATAAGGAAAAGGGCGGCGTACTCGACGCGTATGAGGATATCGGCGTCGAGCACCAGCGAGGTAAGGGCTATGGTACGGCTTCCCAAGTAGAGGGCTATAAGCAGCGTGGTAAGGGCAAAGTACAGATAGCCCCTGGTCTGGGGTCGCAAGATAAAGAGTATGAGATGGTACAGGGCAAAAAAGGCATAGATGCCTATGAGCATAAGATCGAGGTATTCGCGGCTGCGGGCGGCAAGCTGCCTATACGAGCCTATGACATAGGGGCCGGGCAGCCTGAAACCGGTTCGGTCATCGAGAGGATCGCCGCGTATGCGGAAGGCCAGGATATTCTGCCCGCGCTGCAGGTAGCGCTTATCCAGCGGCACGATGACGCCGCGCAGGGAACGGGATATATAGCCTCCGCGGCCATCGGCTATCATTTCGCTTCGCAGGAGCATGCCGTTCAGGTACAATTCCCAGGCCTGCCCCACATGGGCCAGGTATAAGGCCGGGTCGCCGGAGTTGAGCAGGGAGAGATCCGCCTCAAAGGGCAGGAGCGCGGTAAAGTCGGCGCTCTCCATGGGCAGAAAGCTCCACCGGCTCAGGGCGGGCAGGCCCGGCAGGTCCAGATCGCGTATCATGACGCTGCGCCCCCCCGCATCGGATGGGGGAAGCGCTATCCATGCGCTATCGACGCTCAGGGGAAGCCGCGCTATCCAGCTCTGGTCGAAGCCGGCTCGCACATAGGCCTTCGAGCGCGTGAGGTCCAATTCCTGGGCGTGGGCGCTGAGCGAGGCGATTAGCAACAGTATTACATAAAGGCGTTTCATCGTACTGCCAATCCTACGGCCCAAGAGGCTTCCGGTCAAGCATATTGCGCGGCCGGCCCTTGCCGAACTTCCCTGGGAGATTTATGGTATTCCCTGCGCCGCGTCAGGCGGCGCCACGGCTCGCGTACTTTAGAAAGGGATTGTATGAAATCGCTCGTAGGTCTCGTACTTATCGTAGCCGTCATAGGCGGCTTGCTCTTCGTCCTCAACCCCGACATGGACGACTTTGGCGCGTATATGCAGAACAAGGGCAGCGCGCAGGCCAGCCAAAACAACACCGGCGCCCTGTCCAAGCTCGCCAGCGGCATAGCGGGCAGCGTATCGAGCCTGGTGGCCAAGGCATATACGAGGAAAGACTACCTTGTATTCAGCACCTTCAGCCTGGGCAAGGCCAGCGCCCCGAGCGACCAGTACCTCGGCATAGCCAAGCTCTTCATAAAAATCAAATAGGCTCCCGTGACATTGCATGCCCGCTCCTGATACAATCCCGGCGATGGCTACGGAGGCCGGCCGCTCAGGATGGGCGCGCGGGAAGGGCATGCAATGGTCAAGGCATTCGACAACGAACTCTATCTGCGCGAGCAGGCATCGTATATACGGGAGCGCATGCAGCGCTTCCGCGGCCGGCTTTACCTCGAATTCGGCGGTAAGCTCCTCAATGATTTCCACGCCGCGCGCGTGCTGCCCGGTTACGATCCCAACGTAAAGATACGCCTGCTCAAGGAACTCGAGCGCGACGCGGAAATAGTCCTCTGCATACACGCGGGAGCCATAGAGCAGCGCAAAATCCGGGCCGATTACGGCATAACCTACGACGCGGACGCCATGAAGCTTATCGACGACCTTAGCGAATGGGGCCTGTGCGTATCGGCCGTGGTGATTACCCGCTGGGAAGGTCAGGCCCAGGCGCGCGCCTTCAAGACCAAGCTGGAGAACCGCGGCCTCCGCGTGTACCTGCACGCCCCCACCAAAGGCTATCCGAACGATCCGGAGCTTATCGTGTCCGAGCTCGGTTACGGCGCCAACCCGCGCATAGAGACGAGCAAGCCGCTGGTGGTGGTAACGGGACCCGGACCGGGCTCGGGCAAGATGGCCACCTGCCTCTCGCAGGTATACCACGACCACAAGCTGGGCATGAACGCCATGTACGCCAAATTCGAGACCTTTCCCATATGGAACCTGGCCCTCGAGCACCCGGTGAACATAGCCTACGAGGCCGCTACCCTGGACCTCAAGGACAGGAACCTCGTGGACCCCTTCCATCTGGCGGCCACGGGCGAGTCGGCGGTGAACTACAACCGCGACGTCGAATCCTTTCCCATACTGGCCGCCATACTCAAGCGCATTACCGGGGACGAGACCGCGTACCGCTCGCCCACCGAGATGGGCGTGAACCGCGCCGGCTTCGCCATCGT
>JBGSKZ010000731.1:0-1872 GCA_041741035.1 Treponematales bacterium | reverse complement strand
GTTCCTTTCCGAGGCGGCGGCGGACAGGGCCGCTTCGGGCGTGCTCGGCTTCGCCGACGTGGCGGCCATGGCGCGGGCTACCCTCATACGGGACAAGGACCTGCGAGGCTGGTACAAACGGCGCTATGACGCCATCATGATCGACGAATTCCAGGACAACAACGCCCTGCAGAAGGACCTGCTCTACCTCCTCGCCGAACGCCATGACGAAGCCTGCGAAGGCGTGCCGCCCGCATCAAGCTTGCGCCAAGGCGCGCTCTTCTTCGTGGGCGACGAGAAGCAGAGCATATACGCGTTCCGCCAGGCCGACGTGCGCGTGTTCCGCGGCCTGGCCGAAGAGCTTTCCCGGGCGGAAGGCTCTTCGGGCGAGCACAGCCTCTCCACGAACTGGCGCTCCGAGCCCGCCCTCATCGACTTCTTCAACGACGCGTTCTCCCGCATCCTTCCCGCGCCCGGCGATCCGATAGCGAAGGACTACGAAGCCCGCTTCGCCGCCCTGGGTTCCGGCCCCGCCACCGAAGGCGTATGCCCGCTCGTCCGCTACATAGAGCTGGAGCGCGGCCGGGACCCCGGATTCATGGACGGGGATGAGACCCAGGCCGCCCGCATAGCCGCCCTCATACGGGAGCTCGTTGCCGGCAAAACGCCCGTGAGCGCCAAAGGACCGGGAGGCGGAAAATCGCCTAAGCCCTGCGCCTACGAGGACATAGCCATACTCTTCAGGTCGACCGCTTCGCAGAACGTGGTGGAGCGCCACCTGCGCATAAACGGCATACCCTATACGGCGAGCACGACGGCCGGGCTCTACGTCGAATCCATAGTGGGCGATCTTTACGCTATGCTGCGCCTGGCCGCCTATCCAGACGACAGGCACGCCTACGCCGTGGCGCTGCGCGGGCCTTTCGCGCGGCTCTCCGACGACGCCGCTCTCCTCATACTCGAAGAGCGGCAACTGGGAGCCTTCGCTTTCGACGGCGCCTCCCTCCCCGCCGAAGACCGCTCCCGATACGAGGAGGCCAAGGCGACCTGGGAAGGCCTATGCGCCAGGGCCGACCGCGAACCCCTCCGGCGGCTCATAGCCTGGCTATGGTACGAGCGGGGCCTGCGCTGGAACGTGCTCCGTACGCCGGCCAACGCGGCCTATCTGGAACACTTCGACTACGCGTGGGCCATGGCCGCCCAAGCCGACGCGCGCGGCGAGCGGCTCTGCGATTTCGTGGCCGAGCTTGAAAGCTCCATGAACAGCGTGCAGAAGCTGGACCTGCCCGGCGTAGCCCGCGAAAGCGGGCGCGGCGTGGCCATCATGACGGTCCACGCCAGCAAAGGCCTCGAATTCCCCGTGGTTATCCTGCCCTCGGCGGAGAACGCGGGCAGGAACGATACGGCCTCGCCCCTACAGCGCTGCAAGCGCTTCGGCTATTCGCTGCGCCTGCCCGACGCCCTGGGCGACCCCTCCGCGCCTTTGGCGGAACTAGACAAGGCTCTCGATAAGCTCGAAAAGGGCGGCGGGCAGCGTATCATGGACGAACGCCTGGCCGAAAGCGCGCGCCTATTCTACGTAGCCTGCACGCGGGCAATTTCGCGGCTGTACCTGCTGGGCAAGGCCCCGCGCTCCGAGGACGCGGAAGGCAGAAGCTTCCGGGGCATGCTCTTGAAAGCCTTCCCCTGGCTGGCCGCGCCGAGGGAAAACGACGAGCGGACGCCGTCCGAGAAGCCTGCCGAGTACCGCGGTATCCTGGAGAAAGAATCCGTGGCGGCCCTTTCCATACAGGCTTACGCCGCCCTCGGCAGGGGACTGGCCATTGACGCGCGGGGCCGGGCCGAGGCCGTGGCCCTAGCCAGGCAGCGCCTGACGCCTACGCGCAGGGCTCG
>JBGSKZ010000730.1:0-7002 GCA_041741035.1 Treponematales bacterium | reverse complement strand
CCGCGCGGCCAGGCGCTCCAGGTCCAGGCAGGAGGCAAGCAGGCGCCGCGTGCGCTCAAGCGAGCGCTGGTCCCTGTGCAGTGCCTCCACGGCGTCGAGCCTGGCGTTTATGCCGGCTATGGACAGGAGGGGCTGCAGGAGCCTGCGGCGCAGTGCCCGCGCGCCCATGGCCGTCTTGCAGTAATCCACGGTATCGAGCAGGGAATAGGCGCGCCCGCCGTCGCGGAGGTTTCGGTCTATTTCAAGGTTCTTCTGGCTGGCCTCGTCTATAGCCACATGGTCAGCGTCGCCGGCGGCCTTGAGCGCGCCGAATTGGGCAAGGGCGCTGCGGGTGGACTCGCGCAGGTAGTCGAGCACGGCCCCGGCCGCCGCCAAGGCCGGATCGTCGTCCTCAAAGCCGTAGCCCTTGAGCGAGGCGGTGCCGAAATGCTTGCAGAGCGAGGCCCGGCCCTGGTCGGTCGTAAAGCACCAGTCGGGCAGCTTATTCACCACCTGCGCGGAGTTTTCCTTGAGCAGGGCGGCTATGCGCGCGTCGTCCAAGGTGGACTGGCGCACCAGGAGCTCCCGCGCGGACAGCCTATACAGCTCGCGCCTGAGCCGCTCAAGGTCGCCCGCGGGAAAGGACGCGGCCCTGAATTCTCCGGTGGACGCGTCCGCCCAGGCTAAGGATATGCGCTCGGCCAGCAGGCCGAAGGCCACGAGATAGTTATTGGCGCGGGATTCGAGAAATTCCTCGTCTACCGCCGAACCGGGCGTTATGAGCTCGACCACGCCGCGCTCCAGCACGCCCTTGCCCTTGCCCGGAGCGCTCAACTGCTCGCACACCGCGACCTTCTTGCCCGCGCGCAGGAGCCGGGCTATATAGCCGCGGGCGGCATGATGGGGCACGCCGCACATGGGCGCGTCCTGCCTATGGGTAAGGGTAAGGTTCAGGAGGGCGCTCACCTCGATGGCGTCCTGGTAGAACATCTCGTAAAAGTCGCCTAGGCGAAAGAAGAGTATGTCGTCCCGATGGCCGGCCTTTATGCGTTCATACTGTTCGAGTAGCGGTAGCTGTTCCGGCATTGCGGTTGCATTATACGGTAACATGGATTAGGATACAATCTATGCCTTTAGCGGGCACAGCGATTTTCGAGCGAGGCGTCGGTGGAAGAAGCACTCCTGCTTTCTGAACGGGATAACACTATTTTCATACGGGCCTTAGGCCACATAACGGCGAACAGCTGCGCCGACCTCAAAGCGCGCGTTTTCGAGCGCATCGAGGCCAGCCCCGTCATCGACAATCTCTACGTGGATCTGTCTTCCTGCGAGTACATGGATTCGACCTTCATGGGCCTGCTCGTGGGTTTCAACAAGCGTTTCCTTCGCGTGGCCGAGCGCCCCATCACCATACTGGGCGCCACCGATACCTGCACCAAGCTCCTTAAGACCATAGGCATAGCGCGCATGGTGGTCATGAGCGACGAGGCGGTGGCCTTTCCCGAGCGTATGGAAGCGGTGGGCGGCGCCAAAGCCGACGCTAGCTTCCTCTTGGCGGCCCACGAGGACCTTATCGAGCTTTCGGAAGAAAACGAAAAGCGCTTCTCGGCCCTCCGCTCGGTATTGGCGAAGGAAGTCGAAAAGCGCCCTAAGGGCGAGGACGCCTAGAGCCGGTCGCAGGCGCCTACACGCCTATCCAGGCAGCTAAATCGCCGCCTAGCGGGCACCGACGAGAGCCTGTATGACCTTGTCGGTGATATCGACCATGGGGCTGAACCACAGCACCGAGGTGCCCATGGCGTCCACGTTGCGCACCGACAGGACCAGGGAGTACCCTTCGAATTCGGCGGTGCTCTGTATGGTCCTAAACAGGAGCTGGGCGAAGCTCTCGGATTGCGACAGCGAATTGGCCTTGTCGTCGAGCTCCGTCTGTTTAATGCGTATATAATCCTGCAGATACTGCAATTTCTTCTTCATGGAGTCGTCGAGCAGGCGCAGGCCTTCGGCGTCGCCCGCGCGCTGGAGCTCAAGCCTGCGGCTCTGCAGGGCCTTGATCTCGTCCTGCAGCCGAGTAATCTCGTTCTGAACGCGCTGTTTCTCATCCTCGAAGGCGCGCACGGCCTGAGAATCCTTATAGTAGGTAAGGTATACCTTCTGCATATCGATAACCGCGACGCGGGTTATCTGCTGGGCGAATAAGGCCCCCGCGGAGAATAGCAAAACCAGAATCGCGGCGCTCAATCTTTTCATACGCTTCCTCCGCAGGCGGCCCGCTCTCGCAGCCGCCCTGTTATCTTGTTAGTTTAAGGGCTGGGTAATGCTCAGCACGAAATCCCACGCGCCGCTGGAGTTTGCCCAGTTAAGGCCGTCCGAGCCCGCGTAAAACGATTTGGCGAAGTAGAGCCTGAAGGGGAACTGGGGTATGGCGAAGCGCAGGCCCATGCCGAAGCTGAAGGCGAAATTCTCGGCGCCCAGGTCGCTCCAGTCGGTGCCGCCGTCTAGGGTGCCCGTTTCCTCGATAACATCCTTAATGTTAAGTAGGCCGCCGTTTTGGAGCAGCGCCGCAGCGTCGAAGAAGGCGTCGAAGGACAGCACGCTCTTCACCACGGGCACGCGTATCTCAAGCCAATTCTCCCACAGCCCTATGCCGGGATAGTTATAGAGCCTATTCCAGCCGCGGCCTATGAAGGTGCCGTCTACGCGCAATAGCTGCGCGTCGGTAGCCTGCACCTCGGACATGCCGAACCAGGGCAGCAGGGCGGAAAAACCACTATGCGCGCCGAGCACGGCCTTAAGGGGCAATACGTCGAAGAGTATCTGATCGAGCAGCGTTACATAACCCTCGAGCTTGGTGTCGGAGCGGACATACTTTGACTGCTCAGAAGCGAAGAAGCCGGTAAGGCTGAGACGCTGGCTCGCGTAATAGCCGCTGGACGGGTCGTACCACAGGTCGAGCCCGTTCAGGAAGGCGCGGGCATAGAGGGTATTCGAGGGCAGCCAGGTATTCAGGTTATCGCTTATGTCGCTATCGAAGGGATTGCTGAGCTCGTTCTCATAGGTCTTGTTATTGAGCCCTATGATATAGCCGCCGCCCACGCCAAGGTCGCCAAAGCCGAGCTTGAAGGTGTAACCGGACGAAAAGCCGAGGCTGAAGGTCCAGGTATCGTAGGACATGAGGCTTTCGCTGGGTATAGAGCGGTTGGCCGCCTCGTAATCCTCCCAGGTGGCGTAGGGGTCCGGGACGCCGTTAAAATCGTTGTCGGTAGCGGCACTCAGCGCGGAATGCTTAAAGGAGAAATCCACGCCGCCTGACCAGCGCTGGTCCATGAGCCAGTTTTCCCTGAAGCCCAGGGTGATGTCCTGGCTGTCCGGCGAAATATTGAGGCCTACGGACAGGGTCTGGCCGTTGCCCATGAAATTCCTGTCGTTCCATTTTACTAGGCCTACGAGGGGGAACTTGTCCTTGTCGGTGCCCGGCACGTAGGATACGCCGAACTGTATGTCCGCGGTGCTCTGCTCTTCCACATTGATGACCAGCACGACGTAGGGCTCCACGCTGCCCTGCTCGTATTCGGGGTTCAAGGCGGAGAAATACTGCAGGTTATAGAGGTTCTTAAGCCCCTCCATGATCTTGGCCTTGGAGAAGATATCGCCGTCCCGTATGGGAATCTCGCGGCGCAGCACGGGCTCTTTCGTCTTAACGTTGCCCCGGAACACGACCCGCTCGATGAGGGCCTGCGGGCCTTCCCGTATCTGCAATACATAGGATATGGTGCCGCGCTCCTCATCCCGCGAGGGAACGAGGTCGAAGGCGTTGAAGATGTAGCCATTGTCGTAATACAGGTCGGCGGCGCGCGACTGGTCCTCCATGAGGCGCTGGTAGTTGAGCACTGCGCCCACCCTCTGGCGCACCTGCTTGCCCAGCTCCTCGGAGCTGTACAGCGTATTGCCCTCAAAGCTCATGCCGCCGTAATTGTAGCGCGAGCCTTCGGCTATGATAAAGCTCAGGCTCAGCTTGCGCGCGCGCCCGTCCGACGTGTCCGCCGTGCGCTGGACGTCGGTAACCTTGGCGTCTATATAACCGCGTTTTTTATAGTAGAGCTCGAGCGAGCTTATGCTATCGGCCAATTTGGCCTCGCTGAATTCGCCGGACTGGAACAGGGCCTTCTCTTTTAGGTTAATATCGCCCTTGAGGGCCGCCGCGGAAAAGGCTTCCGCTCCCTGGAATTCTATGCGCTCGACTATATTCTGATAGCCTTCCTCCACGACGTAGCTTATATCCACGCTGCCGTCGGCGCGCCTTGAAAAGGAGGAGCCCACCTGTATGTCGGTGTAGCCCTTGCGCTGGTAAAGCTGCCGTATGGCTATTTCGTCGAGCCGTATGCGCGATTCGTTGAATATGGTCTTGGGCTTTATGGTGGCCTCATCGAGTATTTCCGAGGTCCTGAGCCCCTGGTTTCCGCTTACCGTCACCGAGGCCACCGCCGGCCGCTCCTTGACCCGGAAGAGCACGACCAGGGTGCCGTAGGATGCGTCGCCGGGTATGGCTTCCGGCAGGATCTCGCTGAAGTAATCGAGTCCGTACACCCGCGCGAGCAGGCTGTCATAGAGCTCGTCGCTGAATTCCTTGCCCTTAAAATCCTTGATTATGCCCTCAAGGTCCGTGCTCAAGACGACCGTCAAGCCTTCAAAGCGTATATCTTTGATAGTCTTGCCCTTGTACCAATCATCGGCCGGCTGCGCGAGCGCGGCGGTCATGGCCACGAGCAGAAGCATTCCTAGGGTCACTATGCGTTTCATTCTAATTGCCTTCCTCACTTAAGGGGGATTCTCCAATAAAAAGAGAACCGATGATCGGTTACAAACAAGTCATCCGGATTCTCCGGTTTAAAGCTCCAATTGAATAAAAAGTGCGGAGTTTTCCACTCCAGGCTGATTTCGGAGTCTAACCCCAAAGTCGGCTCGCTAGCAATAGCTTCCTGTTGGAGCTGCAGGAGAAACTGCAGGTACAGCGACTCTCCGAAATATTTGCCCGCGGTTATGGCGCTGTTATCCAGGTAGTCCGAGAGGCCGGGGCTGCCTACCCCGCCGGCCAGGCCCGAAAGGTCGTAAAGCCAGCGCTGGAGCAGCTGGGTGCGTATGAAAAACAGGTCAAGGCCCAAGAGCTGCTGAATATTGCGCTCGAAGAGCGATACGAAGTTGAGCTGGGGCAGGAGGTCGCTGTTCTCCACGACGGCGCGAGCGAAATTCGGGCGGCCTTCCTCATCCAAAGCCAAGAGCTCCCTGCCTAAAAGCTGTATGATTTCGGCCTCGGTAAGGCCGGGCACCGACTCCAGCCTGAAAGCCAGCTGAGACATGCGCAGTTCGTCGGCGCGCACGATGATGAGCACCGGCCCGTTTTCGTTCCTGCTGCGGGTCTCCGCCTCCAGGCTCATGATTGGATCAAACGAGTCCCTATTCTCATTAAAGTCTATAACGGCGCTCTTAAGGTAAAAGTTACGCTGAATATAGAATACCGAGCCGCCCCTCAGCCGCGCCCTGCCTTTAAGGGAAAAGTCGCCCGTCGAGCCGGAGAAGGCCACGGACAGCCTGCTCGAAGGATCGGTCTGCCCGTACACCAGCGGCAGCCTCTTATCGGGGAAGTACACCCTTACGCCTTTGCCGAAGCTTAAGTCCAGGTCAATGCTGAACCCGTAGGGGTCGCCCTCGACCTCCTGCTCCGCGGCGAGCCCGGTCGTCAGCACGATGTCGCCCTCTTGTATGGCTATGCCGCCGCTTAATACCACCGCCTGCTCGCTGAGCAGTATGGAAAGCGTGGGCTGCGCTCCGCCCTCTATGTCGAGGCCAAGCAGCTTCGTGCGCAAGGGCACGAGGCCCTGGCCCTCGGTCGTAACGTCTATGCGCATTTCCGAAGGGATCCAGCCTCGCAGGGTCGAGCTGAGGCTCGCGCTCAAACTGGCGCCGGCGCAACGGAGGCCGGTCTGATTGGTTTCCATGCCCCTGCCGGTGAAATAGAGCGGAGCCTCCAAGGGACCTATGGGCTCGCTAACGAAATCAGGCACGGTTAGGTAGAGCTTTTCGAAGTTGAAGCTCCCCTCAAGCTCGGGGTCGGCGGGATTGCCGCGTATCTTGAGATCGCCGAAGCCCTTGCCCGACGGGGCTTGAACGACCCCGGTATCGAGGGCGCGGAAGAGGAAGTTCATGTCGAGGACGATGTCGCTGGCATCGAGGCTGATCTGGCCTTCCCGGACGCTGCCCTGCACGAGCAGGGAAAGCGGCAGGCTCTTGGCGAGGCTCGCGCGGAGTTCGCCCGTGGCCGCGTAGTCTACGCTGATTTCGCCTTGGGCGCCCATGCGGCCCCGTAAGCCGCCGCCTTCGAGCGCCAGCGAGAAGGGCCAGTCCGCCTGCAAAGACTCGTCCCAGTAGAACTCGTCTATGGTACCGCTTATGCCGTAGCGCGGAGGCTCGGCTTCCGCGAGCGCCCCGTCCGGGGGACGCGGTCCCGCGCCCGAGCCGCTGGCATAGAGGCGGCCGCGCGCGTCCGCCATGCCCAAGGCTAAGCGAAAATCGCCTTCCATTTCCATGGCCAGGCTCCGTATGTCCAGGCTCGCCCGGAGGCCGTTGAGTTCCTGGGCGGCATACACGAGCACCGCGTCGCGCAGCTCGAGCTTATCGCCCTCAAGGCTACCCGAGCCCGCGGCGTAAGGCTGGCTATCGTCCCGCTTGCCCGGATTGAGCGCGAAGCTAAACTGAGCCCGCGGATCATCGTAGCCGCCCCGCGCGGTCACTTGCGCGTCGAGCCTGCTCGCCTTGAGGGGCAGGTCAAAGCGGGCCAGCGGCGCGGCGGAAATCGAGGCCTCGAGCTCGAAGGCATCGGAACCCGCCGCGCCGACGAGTTCGTAGCGCTCGCCCTGAGCATTGCCGATAAGGGCGCTCAGCCCTAGGCGGGGATCGGCGGCGGAGGGCCAGGATAGCGAGGCGGAGCCTTCCAGCGCCGACACGCGGTCGCTCAGGCTCAACGCG
>JBGSKZ010000729.1:0-1078 GCA_041741035.1 Treponematales bacterium | reverse complement strand
GGAACTCTCCTATCCCCTTCCCGGCGACGGTCCCTCCCGGGTCAGCCTCCGGCGCTGGCGCCTGTCGGGCGTTGGCGGCGGCGAACGAGCCGCCCTGCCCGGCATAGATCCGCAGGCCGGTATAGACGCGCGAGGCGATACGGCCGAAATTGAGCTGAGCACGCTTTCATCGTTCGACCTGGAGACTACCGGCCTCTCGGGCGGGGCAGGCACCGTGGCGTTCTTGGCCGCCTTCGGCAGGATACGGGACGGAGCGTTCGGGGTTCGGCAGTTTTTCATGGACGATTATCCCGCCGAGCCGGCCTTCCTGGCGGCCATAGGCGAGGAAATAGAAAGCTGCGCGCTCGTCCTTTCCTACAACGGCGCCAGCTTCGACCTGCCGCTCTACCGTACCCGCTGCGTCCTGAACGGCATAAAGCCGAGCGTTCCGCCCTATTCCTTGGACCTTCTGCACCCGGCGCGCAGGCTATGGCGCCGGACCTTGCCGGACTGCACGCTGGGCAGCATAGAGCGCGAGGTGCTCGGCATAGCTCGAGGCGAGGACTTGCCCGGCGCCCTCGTGCCGGAAGCCTATTTCCGCTTCCTGAAAGAAGGTTTCCACCGCGAGCTGGAATTGGCCATGGACCACAACGCCAGCGACGTGTACGCCCTTGCGCGGCTCTTCCTGGCCATGGAGCGAGCCTTGGACGGCTCGCCTCCGCCGCGCTGCGATACCCTGGGGCTTGCCTTCCTGGTATACCGCTTCGACAGCAAGCGTGCCGACATGCTGGCGGAAAACGCCTTGGCGCAGGCGGAAGCCAAGGGAGATAACGCGGCCAGGGCCGAGGCGGCCGCCCTTCTGATGCGTTCGTATTGGCGGCAGGGGCGCAAGCGCGAGCGCCTGGCCCTGGCTCCGCGGCTGCCCGACGACGCGCGCGGGCTCTTATTCAAGTCTTTGTATGAAGAGAGGCTGCGGGGCGATAGAGCAGCCGCGCTGGACTGCGCGCGGAGGGCTTTAGGCGCGGCGAGCATCTTGGGCGGCAGGCAGGGCGAAAAGCTCGCCCTGCGCGCAGGCAAGCGCATGCTGCGTTTGCAGGCC
>JBGSKZ010000728.1:0-2134 GCA_041741035.1 Treponematales bacterium | reverse complement strand
CCGGCGTGCCCTGCGTGTTCATAGGCGCGGGAGGCGATGATACCGCCGCGGTGGTCGACGAAACGGGCGCGTCCATACTGGACGAGCGCGGCGAGCCGCTCTTCCTTGCCCTCAACCGCAAGGCCATGGAGGATTGGGCGCGAGCCGCCGGCGCCAGCTTCGTGGCCTTGGACGACCCGGGGAGCTTCGGCATTTTGAGCGCTTTGCTGGACGAGGCCGCGGGCTCGCGGGGCGGCTGGAAGACCCGGCGCGTGCTCAGCGACCATGCTCCCTATCTATCCGCGCTTGCCCTGCTATCGCTGAGCTGCGGCATAGCCCTGGGCCTGCCTCCCCGCGCGGAGAGGAAGAGAGGACGGCGTAAGAATGCATAAGCGTCCGTTTGGCCACTCGGCTATTAGAGTCAACGCAATTCGCCCGTTCCGAGCGGTCTCGGGGGTTCTGGCCTTGGCGTCGCTCGTTATTTTGGCCTCCTGCGGGCGCATAGCCGACGGCGTAGCGATAGTGGGGGCGAACAGGGACTTTGAGGCCGGGAAGATCCATGACGCGCTGGCGGTATATATGCGCGTAGGGGCGGAGGCTTTCGAAATGGCTAATGCCTACAACATTGCCAACGGCTTTAACGCGATCGGCGAATTCGTCCCGGCCGAGGCCCTGTATAAGCAGGCGGGCGCTTCGGCCGATAAGCGCGTATCCGCGAGCGCCTGGCATAATTACGGCGTGGCTCTTTTCGAAGCCGGCCGCTATGAGGAGGCGGCGGGGGCCTTCAAGCAATCCCTTCTGGCCATACCGGGCAGGTCTCGCAGCATACAGGCCTACGAAATGGCCTTGGCTTCTTCCCGGCCGAGCGTAAGCGGCGGATCGGTGGAGCGCGCCCCCGTTACGCTGAACGGCTATGGGGGAGAGTCGTCCGTCTTCAACCTCTCTTCCAAACAGGAACGCTCCCTCTATCTGCCTGGCGCCACTACGCCGTACGCGGGTGCGGACCATTGAAAGCCGCTAAGGCCGCCTTCTTGGCGCTCGCAGCCTTCAGGCTTCTCGCGCCTGCCTTCGGCCAGCTTGGAGAGCCCAGCGTCACTATAAGCCCCGCCGTGCCGCGGCCCGGCGAGCTCGTATTGGTAAGCATAAGCGTGCCCCGGATAGCGGCGTCGGAATTGGAGGCGCTTGAGCCGGACTTGGAGGGGCCGCTGCGCTACATCGGCTCCTACCTCCGCCCGCTTGGCATAAGCGGCGAAGGAACGGGCTCCGCTGAAGGCTCGGTTATCGAATTACGCCTATTAGCCCTCTCCCAGGGCAGGGCGGAAATACGGGAGCTTAGCTTTAGCGCGCAGGGCCGTCCCGTGAACTTAGGTAGCTATGTCGTGGAAATAGCCCCCTCTCCCGGCGCGGCGGCCGTTTCCCGCCCCGGTTCCTGGCTGGCTCCCGACAGCGCCTATCCCTATGCGCCGTTCACGGTCAGGGCCGTAGGCCCTGAGGGCGAAGCCCTGGCCATCGCGACCCCTTCCATCCGCGGCGCGGTCTTTTTCCCCCTGGGCTCCCAGCCCGCGAGCGCCTTCCTGGTGAGCATAAGCGGCGCGGGTAACGTCGTGCTGCCGGCCATGGAACTCATCGTGGGCTCCAGGACCGTGAGGGTAGAGGCGCGTACGGTGGCCAGGCGATCGTTGCCGGCGGCCGTCGATGGTACGCGGGCAGTAGGGGCCTGGAGCGTAGCGTTGCGGACGATCAGCCATCAGGCCGAGGCCGCTGTAGGCGATATCGTTATCGTCGAGGCGGCGGCGCGCGGCACGGGATCGGCCGCCTTAGCCGCTGCGCCTCGCCTGCGCGTCCTTGGGCCGGACAAGCGCAGCCTGCCCTTCCTGCACGCCGACGCCGCCTTAGGCGAGTTCCGCGTCGAAGGGGAGAGCTTTACCGGCGAGCGCATAGGGCGGGTATCCTTCCAGCCCATGGAAGCGGGCATATATACGATAGAGCTCGAACCCTATGCCTGGTACGATACGGCCAGCGCTAGCGCGCGAAGCGCAATCGCTAAACCGCTAACCCTCCGCGTGAAGGCGCGCGGCTCTCCATCCTGGGCGCCCAGCGAAGGGCAGCAGGCCGCCCTCGACGGGCTTATCGCGGCGGGCGGCGGAGGCGAGGC
>JBGSKZ010000727.1:0-2581 GCA_041741035.1 Treponematales bacterium | reverse complement strand
ATGTCATGGATAGGTCGGGATTGTCGAGCCTCGTGCTCGGGGGCGGCTGCTTCTGGTGCCTGGAAGCGGCCTACGAGATACTGCCCGGCGTGAAGGCCGTGGAGTCGGGCTACGCCGGCGGCAGCCGGGCCAATCCGAGCTACGAACAGGTGACGACCGGGCTTACCGGCCACGCGGAGGTCGTTCGTATCTATTACGACCCCGCCGAGACGGACCTGGAAGAGCTTTTCGCGCTCTTCTTCAAGATACATGACCCCACGACCGAGGATAGGCAGGGCGCGGACGTGGGCAGCCAATACCGCTCCATCATCCTTTACAAGGACGCCCGGGAAAAGGCGGCGGCTGAAAAGGCCCTTGCCAAGGCTGCTCAGGAATTCAAGGATCCCATCGTCACGGATCTCGAAGAGCTTAAGGACTTCTACCTCGCCGAGGAATACCATCAGGATTTCTTCCGCAAGAACCCCGATTATGGCTACTGCAGGGTAGTAGTAGCCCCCAAGGTGCAGAAGACCCAGCAGTTCATCGACCAAAAGGCCAAGCCGTAGCTAGTTCCCCGAAGCTTGTGTCTTGCATATAAATTTCGCATATAAGGCCGTAAGCTGGCTCGCGGTAGCGGGCTGGCATTGCGGTTGCGACGCAGGCTTACCAAGGCCTGGTTTTTTGTTATAGTGCCCCTATGAAACGCTATGCTATCGCCGCGCTGCTGGTTATGGCCGCCTTGATTCCTGCTCTAGCCCATCCCCATGTATTCATAGAGGCGAAGCTGGACTTCGTGTTCGAGGGCGAAGCCTGCGTGGGCTTCTGGCAGGAATGGACCTTCGACGCGGTATTCAGCATGGAGCTTCGCTACAATTTCGATGCCGACCGCGATGGGTCTTTCAGCAAGGTGGAGCAGGAGGATATCCACGATGGGGCTTTCATTAACCTGCGCCGCTATGGCTTCTATACCCTGCTCCGCAAGGGGGCGGCGCGATCGAGCCCCGGGGCCGTGGAGCGATTCAGCGCTACCCTGAGAAATGAGCGCGCCGTATACCGCTTTTTCGTGCCCCTCGACGGCGCTGCATATTCGGGCTCCTTCAGCGTCGCCGTGTTCGACACCACGTATTACAGCGCGGTGGGCTATAGCGCCGCCCTGGCTTCCGCAGAGCAGCGCAAGGCCGGCGCTCCTGTGCCTCTGTTCAGCAAGCAGGTAGATAAACGCTATCCGGTATACTACAACCCCATGGGCGGCGCCCAGGACATGACCACGTACAAAGCTCCCGCGCCTGGTTTGCAGACCGTATATCCGGAGGAAATTCTTGTGCAATTCCAATAAGGGGTTCGCGCGGGCGCCGCGCCTGGCCATGTCCGTCGTTCTCGCGTTCTTGCTTTCCGCCGCCGCCGCGTACGCCAATCCATTTTTCGGCGCGGAGGAAGGGGAGCCCGCCGCCCCCGAGTACCTGGTGCGGAGGACGGCCCCGGGCTCTTTCGTGGGCTTACAGGCGCGCTTCAGGGACGGCTTGGCGGACGCCTTCAGTCAAGCGGGCTCAGATGGCACCGCGGCCTTCGCCGTGCTCGGCATAGCCTTTCTTTACGGGCTTGCCCACGCGGCGGGGCCCGGGCACCGGAAAACAGTCGTGTTTTCTCTCTTTCTAGGCAGCGAGGCCAAGGCCTGGGAGCCCCTGGCGGCGGGTTTCCTTTCCGCGCTAACCCATACCCTGTCAGGGGGGCTCGTCATCCTGGTCCTTACGCTGCTACGCGGCGCCATAGCTTCCCTCGCTTCGGCGGAGGCGGTGCTAGCCTGGATGGACGGAGGCAGCCTTCTGTTGCTGGCTTTCATAGCGCTCATACTTATCATGAACAAGCTGCGCCATATGAACCACGCGCACGAGCATGGCGGCGCTCAACGGGGACGGGGAAAATACGGCATCATTTTCTTCACGAGCCTCGTGCCTTGTACGGGCTCTATCATGGTGCTGCTCTTCTCGCTCTATATGGGCTCCCCGCTCTTAGGCGTAGCAGCCCTCTTGTTCATAGCCTTAGGCCAGGGCCTCGTCGTATCCTTAGCCGCCTACCTCGCCTGGTTCGGGCGGGAAGGACTGTTCCATAGGCTTAAGGAACGGGAACGGCTCGTCTCCCTCGTATCGGGTTACCTTGAGATAGCCTCGTACGCGCTCATCCTGGGCTTCTCCGTCTATATGGTATGGCCCTTCCTGCTTTCGCTTGCGTAAAGCGCGTCGCGCCCGCCGCGCCGCTCTTCGCTCATACTTTCGCTCATCCCTTCGCGGGCCGGGCGCTGGCGCGCCCGAGCCGCCCCGGTAAACTCGCTAAGGCATAATTAGTTCCCCGAAGCTTGTTGCTTGGGGCGAAACGCCGCTTTCCATAGCGTAAGCCGCTGGGTCATACCCCTAGGGTCAGCGTACTTGGAAGCGCGGCAACAAGCTTCGGGGAACTAATTAAGGCATAAAGGCCGAACTCAGGCGGAGCGGCCGCAAAAAAAAGCAGGATAGCGGTACCGGGTACCGTTATCCTGCCGCATTGGCCAGCCGCTTAGGGCTTAGGCCGCGCCTCAGTTCTTAAAGAGCTTGTCTATCTTATGCTT
>JBGSKZ010000726.1:0-1158 GCA_041741035.1 Treponematales bacterium | reverse complement strand
CTCCGGCGAGCGGAGGGCCCCCGCCAGGGCGGCCTCCGCGTCGCTGCCGGCGCCCAGTACCGCCGGTAGGCCGGCCGCCTCCGCTACCGAGCGGGATATGGCTACTCGCTCTTCCATGGTATCCACGCCGGCGCTTCCTATAAAGCCTGCCCTGCAATCCGCCGGAGCGAGCCCCGCGCTTTCGGCCGCTTCCGCTATGAGGGCGGCCAAGATGGCGCTCGCGGCTTCCAGAGAAGCGGCATGGGGATTGCAGCCGCCTCCCTCCGCCCGGCAGAGCAAGGAGCCGTCCATGCCTTCCACCCGTATGCGCGAGCCGGTTCCGCCCCCGTCGATGCCAAAGATCCATTCCGACATTGACCCTCCCCCGTATCAGGGCAGATACAGCGCGCCGGCGCAGGCGGCGCGGTATGCGCCGGTAGCCCGCGGTTCGGTATTAGGCAGCCCTAGTATACGCAATAAGCCGAAGAGCCCGAAGGCAAGGGCTTCCATATAATCTATAGATAGCCCCGCCTGGTCCGCGTCCAGAATTTCAACGTCGGGCAGGGCCCTGCGCAGGGCTTCCATGATGAGGGGGTTGCGCGCGCCGCCGCCGCTTATTATTGCCCTGCGGGGCAGGCGGGGCAGGAAGCGGCCATAGGCGTCGGCTATGCTCAGGGCGCAATAGTCCTCCGCGCTTCGCACGAGGTCAAGGATGGCGTTCGCGTCTCCCCGACGCCGGGCTTCAAGCACGGGCAGGTATAATTCATCGCGGTAGAACCCCTGGCCGAACTCCTCGCGCCCGGTGCTTTTCGGCGGAGGCTTGAGCAGGAAGGGGTGGGAGCGCCAGCGGTCGAGCAGGGCCGGTAGGGGGCTTCCCCGCCTGCCGAGTTCACCGTCCCGATCGTAGGAAAGGCCGCCGCCGGAGGCTTCGCGGGCAAGGGCGTCGGCTATCATATTGCCCGGGCCGGTGTCGAAGGCTATGAGCTCGCCGCTTTCGCCTATATAGCAGACATTGCCTATGCCGCCTATGTTCTGAAAGGCTATGGGCTTGTCCATGGCTTTGGCCAGCATGCGGTTGAAGAGGGGGACGAGGGGAGCGCCGGTGCCCCCCGCGGCCAAGTCCCCTGAGCGGAAGTCGCAGGCCGTGGCTATGCCGCTGCGCTGCGCTATGACGGCGCC
>JBGSKZ010000725.1:0-3459 GCA_041741035.1 Treponematales bacterium | reverse complement strand
GCGCGAAGGAGAGCGTCTTGACGCCTTGATAAGCGGAGGCGTATCGGCCGGGCGAAACCCGCTCAGCGCCGACGACGCCGCCAGCCTCCTGGCTTTTTCGGGCAAGTCGGCGGCCCCGTATATCGCCGAAGCCGCCCGAGGGCGCGTGGAAGCGGACAGCGTACAACTAGCGCGCGCCGGCCTGGAGCGAGGCAAGGCCGCTTTACTGGAGTTCTGCAATGCATGATCCTCTGCTCTTCGAGCGCAACATGCTCGCCGTGGCTTCGCACCATCCGGTAGCGAGCGCCGACCGCCTGCGCAACGCCTCGTCCGACATGCGCGTGGGCATGGACGAGGCCCGGGACGGCTCGCCCCTGCCCTACTTGGATTACTCGGGCAGGCGGGCCTATATGAGCTCACGTATGCATCCGCAGCGCGAAGCCGAAAGGCTGGCGGCCGAATATCCCCAATCCGGCTTTTTCGTATTCCTGGGCCTCGGCCCGGGCTTCCTGGCCAAGGCCCTGCTGGATTCCGGCAGATTATCCTCCGGCATCATAATCGAGTACCGCGCGGGCACCCTGCGCGCCATACTCGAGAGGCTGGACCTTACCAAGGTATTGGCCGATAAGCGCCTGCTCCTGCTCGTGGACCCCAGCGACGAGGAGCTGGAACAGGCCATGGTGGAGCGCTATATGCCCGCTGTCAGCGGCGACATCGTCACCGTGCCCTTAGCCAGCCGCGTCGACGCGGAACAGGAACGCTTCCAAGGCGCGAGCCGCGCCCTGCGCTCCATTCTGGACAAGGTGTCCGACGACTATTCCGTGCAGGCTTTCTTCGGCAAGCGCTGGTTTGCCAATATCGTGCGCAATTTGCGCTATGCCGCGGGCAACACGCCGCCGGTAGGGCCTGTGCGCGAGGCCATCATAGCCGCGGCGGGCCCTTCCCTCGAGGACGCCCTGGCAGAGCTGTCGGGACGTTCCAAGCAGCGTTTCCTCATAGCCACCGACACGAGCCTGCATGCCCTGCTTAAGCGGGGCATCATGCCCGACGCGGTATTGTCCATAGACTGCCAGCACATAAGCTATTACCACTTCATGGACGGCATACCCAAAGGCTTGCCCCTCTTCCTGGACCTTGCTTCTCCCACCACCCTTGCCAAACTCTCCGAGCGGCCTTATTTCTTCAGCTCCGGCCATCCGCTTACGCGCTACGTGGCCTCCAGGATGCGCGCCTATCCCCAGCTAGACACCTCCGGCGGCAACGTTACCCACGCGGCCGTTTCCCTGGCCGAGTATTTGGGCGCCAGCGCCATAGACATATACGGCGCAGATTTTTCCTACCCGTTCGGGAAGAGCTACGCGCGGGGTACCTACATCTATCCCTACTTCGACCTGCGCCAATCGCGCCTGCGGCCGCAGGAAGCTCTATTCCAGGACTTCCTCTACCGCAACCAGAGCCTTGAGCGCCAGAGCGACGCCAGCGGGGACTACCGCTACCTCACCAAGCCGCTCGGCGCCTATCTGCGCCGCATGGAAGGGTTGGCCGCCGGCTCAGAGGCCCTCCTGCGCAGGCACCGCGGCAAAGGCGCGGCCTCGCTGGCGGATTACGACGAAGCTAAAGCGGTGCCTCGGAGGGGATTCGGCAGGGTTTTTGCCGCGGGCAAACTCTTCATGACGCCGGGAGAATTCCTGCGCTCCTACCGGGCCGAACTCTTGGCCCTGCCCAAGCCGCCAATCGACCCGAGCCCCGCCCAGGCCGCTCAATACATACAGGCCCTTCAGGGCCGCGACAGGGATATATGGACCACCCTGCTGCCGAGCGTGGCCGCGTTCAGGCGCGAAGCCGGCTCCGACCTGCGCCGCATGCGGGGCGTGCTCGGGGAGGTGCTGGCCTGGAGCATAGCACTTATCGTCGAGGAGCTTAAGGAGACTTCCTAAGCCTGCCGAAGGCTCCCGCTCGCAGGCCCCAGGTAGCGAGAAGATACGCGTCCAGGCGCCGGGCGTCCGCGAGGGCATCGCTTAGGATGCGCGCCTTGTCGCTCGCGTAGCGCGCCGCGCGCTGGGGATAGGCGGCCGAAAGGCGGGGCAGCACATTCTCGCCCAGATAGGCTTCTACCCTGGACGCGGACTGCTGCGTGAGGTAAGCCTGCAGCTCGTTAAAATTGAGATACTTATGACTTACGTCGTAGTTTCTCCACGCCAGGTGCTCAAGCCAGAATTGCCGCGAAGCCTGCCCCTGGGCGTCCCAGAGCCTTTCAGACAGCTCTCTGTACGCGGCGTCCTGGAAAAAGAGGGCATGGGAGGCCTCATGGTCCATGAAGGTGCGCCGTTGCCAGTCCGGCGATTCCCTTGCCAGCGATATGATGGCTCCCCTGCCCTCCCGCAACGACGAGTCGGAGCCGCGTTCCAAAACGCCATAGCGCAGCAGAAGCTCAAGGAGCTCCTTTTCCTCTACGTTGAGGGGAAAGAGCGTCGTCCTCGCCAGCTCAAAGAATTCAGCCAAGCTGCCCACGGAGTAATCATGGGCGTTCCAGGCGTGGAGCCCATCGATTTCACGGTCAGGAGCCAGGCGCCCGCGGAATCCCGGCTTTTCCGCGAAGAAAGCCAGTCGCTTAAGGTAGCGGTCCTGGGTATCGTAATCCTTGAAGTCGAAAACCAGGGTATGGGGCAAGAGGTCCCAGCGGAACAGCGCGTAGTCGCCGCTAAAAGCCGGGGCGAGCAGAATGGCGTGCAGATCCGACAGCGGCGCGCCATCGCCCTGAGCTAGGTACGCGCTTTCCAGGGGGCTATTCCCCGAAAGCGTGAGCCTGGCGGCCGAGAAGAGGGCCGCAGGCACGGCCAGGGTACTCGCGGCGCCCATCGCAGCGGCATAGCTGCCGCCGCCTTGTATGCGCAATTCGCCCGGCGCGCCTAGGCTGACCAGCAGAGTAGCGTTTTTACCCGCGGGCCTAGCCATGGAGAGTGAGAAAACTCCCGCCGCGCTCGCTTCGCCCAATTCTAAGCCCGGTCCGAGAACGGGATAGCCCCGCGGACCCTTGGACAGATAACCGTTGAAGCTCGGCGACAGCGCGAAGCCCAGGAGTTCGGCATAGCCGCCGCTTATGCTCAGCGAAAAATACTGGAGGCCCTGGCCCTCGGCGAGGGGAAGCCTGTACTCGCGGGGCCCGCTCAACGGCGCGCGGAAGCTCGCGCGTAACGTGGGCGGCGCGTCCGCCGCATAGAGATCCTTATCGCTGCCATAAATGTTGAGCGTGATTTCCGCGTCCGTATCGACGCGTATGGCCAGGTCCTCGCCGACGCCGGCGACCAGCGCTTCCCGAAGGCTGAAGCGCAGGAGGGGCTTTTCCGGGCCGTCGAGGCGCTTCAGGGCATCCGCCTTGCGGGCCAGCACGGAACGCTCGCTGCCGTCCGGGAGCGCGAAAAAGAGCCCGTCCACGGGGACGGGCCCGCAGGACGCCAAACCGGCGCCCAGGAGCAACAA
>JBGSKZ010000724.1:0-8005 GCA_041741035.1 Treponematales bacterium | reverse complement strand
CGAATCCGGTATTCTCCATTCTTAAGTGGCCCGCCGACCGGCGGGCCTTTTTAATAAATGGAGAATACCGGATGACGCCGCGCGCGCCAGCGCGCACGACAATCCGTTCCACTCGGCAACCGAAGCTTAGCTTCGGATGACGCCGCGCGCGCCAGCGCGCACGACAATCCGTTCCACTCGGCAACCGAAGCTTAGCTTCGGATTCGAACCGAGCGAGCACGGCGCGAAAGCGCCGGAAAGCGCACAGGATGTGCGCGACAGCGAGCGAGGCGGGCTGAAGCCGCGAGCCAGGACGGCGAGCTCCGGCTACCCCTGCTCAAGGGGCAGAGATTTTCAGATTTTAATTTTAATAATTAAAACGAGCTGTTGGACAAGGCCGATCAGATATTCATGGGCAGTATGCGCGCCGACGCTCAGGCTTACCCCCTGCCGGGAGCTTGCGAAGCGAAAATCCCCGCATGGCAGATCCTGTGCTATACTGGCCCTACTTGATGCTGAAGACCGAGGGGGTCCCAAGCTTGTCGGGTTTCCCCGATTGGAAGAGGCCGTATGCAGGTATATAGGGTGCTCATAGCGGACGACGAAGAAATCATCCGGACCGGCCTATCCACTATGGTGGATTGGAGGGCCCTGGGATTTCGGGTGGTCGGCGCGGTTGCCAATGGGGTCGCGGCTTTGGATTTCATGGGACAGGAGCCGGTGGACGTAGTCCTGGCTGATATCCGTATGCCCCGGCTCACTGGCCTTGAGATGGCTCGTAAACTTAAGGATATACATTCGTCGGTTAAAGTCGTTATCCTCAGCGGATACGATTCCTTTCCCTTCGCGAAGGAAGCCATAGAGCAAGGTGTGTTCAGTTACCTGCTTAAGCCCTGCAAGGCGGCCGAACTCATAGAAGTATTCCAGCGGCTAAAAATTCTCTTCGACAGCGAGCGGCGTGAGCTGGATCCGAGGCTGACGTATGCCGACGACGGGCCAGGCTCGCCTAAGCATTCGGTGGTTATGGTCATTAATCTTATTGAGCGCTGTTACGCCGATGACCTTACGCTCGATGATGCCGCCGCCGTGGCGGGGCTGTCTTCTTCTTACCTAAGCAGGCTTTTCAAGGAAGAGATTGGCACGAATTTCAAGAATTACTTGACGAAGTTCCGCCTTGAGCGGGCCAAGGCTGCGCTAAAGGATCCGCGCAGGAAGGTCTATGAGGTCGCCGAAGAAGTGGGCTTTAAGGATCAACGCTATTTCAGCGAGGTATTCAAGAAACACTACGGCTATTCGCCATTGGAGTACCGGGATCACCCTCTATGAGATCTCCTGGATCGCGTCGGTCCAGCATCAGGACCAAACTAACCGTATCCTTCGGGCTGCTTCTATCCTCCGCATTCACGCTGTCAGGAGTCATGATTTTTACCCGGGTTCAGACCGTCGTCGAGGCGACTATCGACGCAAACCTGGACGCTACTTCCGACCTGATCAAACGCATCGTGCAGGTAAGCATAGACAATAATCGCAGTCAGGTACGGAAGGACCTTATAGTCGCTGAGCATTTCATCAGCGATAGGCTGCGGATCGATTATACGCGGACCGTAGTGCTGCCGTATCGCGATTCCATCACCGAAGAGACCGGTAGCCTTCAAGTGCCTCTGCTTAGCTTGGATGGAAGCAGCCCCGGCCTTGATACGCTGGTGAGCACGATCGGCAAGGAAACCGAAGGATCCGTCGCTATTTATCAACTTACTCCGCTTGGATTGCTCTGCGTCGCGGCCCACCAGGAAAAAACCGGCGCTTACCAGCGGGTAGGAGAGCTTATTCCCCATGGCGCGCCTTATGACATACTCGTCCGGCGGGAGGGCACTTATTTTGGGAGGGATTACTTTGATAGGGAGTGGCACCTGACGGCTTTCAAGCAGCTGTTCCTGAATGGAGATTTTGTCGGCGTCCTGTATGTAGCCCAGGAACAAATGGATATGGACGAGCTGAGGAACGATATTTTGTCTATCCGAATCGGCAACAGCGGGCAAGCGTATATCATGGACACGCTGAGTACCCTGGTCATTCATCCTACCATGGAGGGCGAAAGCCTTTCGTACTATACCCATATCCTCGATATGATTTTTCAGAAGAACGGGAAGACGACGTATACAGAGGCGGATAGGGAGACTCGGCTCCCCACCAAGATGATATCGTACTTCAAATTCATACCTGAAATGAACTGGATAGTAGTGGTCGGATCTTCGAGGAACGACTTCTTCGCGGGCCTTCATGTCATCAGTTCGTCCATGATCGTTATATTCAGCGTAATGATGGGGTTTGCGCTGCTCCTCAGCATCGTGATCGGTAGGCGCATCGCCGGGCCTATTATGCTGGTAGCCCATAGGCTCAAGGATATCGCCGAGGGAGACGCCGACCTGCCGAGCCATCTGGAGGTGGGGTCAAATGACGAGGTAGAAGAATTAGCGCTTCACTTTAACCGCTACCTCGACAAACTGCGCGCTCTAAAGGAAATGGAGAAGCGGGAACTCTTCGTCGCATTGGCGGATGCTCGCATGAATGCGCTGCAGGCTCAGATCAATCCGCATTTTTTATATAATACGCTAGAGACGGTGCGCTTCATGATCGCCCTTGGCGATGGCAGGGCCGAGAGGATGGTCCTGCTCCTGGCAGATCTTTTTAGGGTCTCTATAGGCAAGGGCGAATTCTATGTATCGGTTTATCAGGAGCTACAGCATATCCGCCTCTACATAGATATTCAGACGATGCGATTCCCCAATAAATTCACGGTGCAGATCGACGTGGCCGACGATGTCCTTCAGCTTTTTACGCTAAAGTTCCTTTTGCAGCCCCTGGTGGAGAATTCCATACTCCACGGATTCGAAGACCGGGAAGCCGGGGGCGCTATCGTGGCAACGGGTCAGATGGAGGACGGCGCCGTTCATTTAAGCGTCAAGGACAATGGATCGGGGTTCTCTTCGGAGCGATTGCCGCTAGTCCAGTCCCAGCTGGATGGCCTCTCCTCGGTAGGAAGCATTGGCCTTTTGAACGTGCACAGGCGATTGCGGCTGCACTTCGGGGAAGCTTACGGCCTTGCGATCGAATCCGCGCCTGGACTCGGCACGACGGTGCATGTTCGCTTCCCTGTACTACAATCCCTTGGGCAAGCATAAAACAATCGACAAAATAGCAAAAAAATCCCCATGGTCAGTTTTCATAATGAATATATGATTATGAAAATCTTGCAAGGAGGAAACCATGAAACGGTTTTCAGCACTAGTTCTGACGGTTTGTCTTTTAGCGCCGGCCTTCGTGTTTGCAAACGGGCAGAAGGATACCGGAGGCAAAAAGCCAATAACGATCGCGTTCTGCTTCCAGGATCTTGAAACTGAATTCTGGGTAGCCGGCCACAAAGGTATCACCACGGCGCTTAGGAACGCGGGTATAGCGGTCATCGAGAAAAACGCCAATGAAGACGCCAATCGCCAGCTTGAGCAGGTGAAAAGCGCGATCGCCCAAGGCGTTGACGGCATCATCATTATTCCGCAGGACGGCGAAAGCGCCGTTACGATCGCCAAGGAAGCCAATAGGGCCGGCGTTCCCATCGCGGTTTTCAATCGGCCTCCTTCCAATAAAGACGGGAAGTCCATCGTCGTAGTGGCGGATAACCGTACCATAGCGGCAGCCGCCGTGGAGCACATGGCCTTAGAGGCAAAGAAGCTCGGCCGCAAGGTTACCCCCGCCATCATGGTCGGCGACCTCGGCGACCCCAATGCAGTCGGCCGGCGCCAGGGTTTCATGGACGTGATAGCCAAGTATCCTGAGCTCTGGACCGGCAAGCCTATCGAGATACCCACCAAGTGGGACTCCAATGTAGCCCTTGCCAATCTGCAGAGCGCCGTACAGGCCAACCCCAATATCGACTTCCTGTTCACCAGCTCCGATTTCCTCTTCCCGGTGATCCGGTCGGTACTGGCTCCTCTTGGTAAGTGGGAGAAGGTCGGCAATCCCAAGCACGTCATACTGGGCGGCTTGGATGGCGACGTTACCGCCTGCCAGCTCCTGAAGGACGGCTATCTGGATTCCACCGGCGTCCAAGACGTGTTCTATGAGGCCGAAATCATGCTGAAGGCGCTCATCGAAGCCATAGAGAATAAGGAAAAGACTCCCGAGAAATGGCTGGATGATCCGGGTTTCGCCCTGACTCAGGCTAACTACGCTACCAAGGCGATGGACATGTGGGGCTGCAAGCTCCTTGCTGAAAAGAAATAGCTCGGCGTAGTAAACCCGCGGAAGCCCTATGGCTTCCGCGGGTTTTTATGAACCGCGGGAATTGAGAGGCGTATGAATACTAAGACGATTTCCACAACCAAACCCGGATTCAGGGCTCTCGCGGAGCGGGCGATCCTTTCCGAATATTTCGTCCTCTATTTAAGTATCCTGTACATGCTGATCTTATGGCCGTTTATTCCCTGGTTGTTCGGCCAGCGGAATATTATGGATATATTATCCAATACCTGGCCTCTTTTAGCCCTTGCCACGGGGCAGACCTTTGTGCTTATAACGGCGGGAATCGACCTTTCGCAGACCTCTATCATGGCCGTGACCAGCGTCGCTGGCGCGGTCGTCATGACCAGGGTCGTCGACCCCGTACTTTTCACCAAGAGCCCCCTCTGGGGCACCTTTTTGACTGAAAGCGGCGGTTTGCTGTCGGGCCATGCCCTCGCGGTTCCCGCTGCCATCATGGTGATGCTTGCGGTGGGCTCCCTTATCGGATTGATCAACGGCTTGGCGGTGGCGATTTTCCGTATGCCCTCTTTCATGGTCACCCTCGTTACCATGATGCTCTTTAGCAGTTTTGCGATTTTCCTTACTAAATCTGAAAATATACGCGGTCTTCCGGACGCGTTCTTGGATATTGGGCAGGAAGGCTTGGGCATCATCCCGTACGCGATGATGATAGCCGTGGTATTGGCCGTGGCGGCGCATCTGCTCCTGACAAAGACCTTGTTCGGAAGGCGCCTCTACGCTACGGGCACCAACCGCATAGCCTCGGCTATCTCCGGCGTTCCCACCCGTATGGTCATTATAATGGCCTACGTGATCTCGGGTTTTTGCGCGGCTGTAGGCAGCGTGCTGTATTCTGCCAGATTGGAGATGGGCAGGCCCACCCTGGGAGCTACGCAGCTCCTGGATATCGTAGGAGCGAACGTCATAGGCGGCATAAGCCTGTCCGGCGGCAAGGGCAAGATAAGCTGGACTTTTTTTGGGGTATTCTTCTTCGTTCTCCTGGCGAACACCCTCAACCTCATGAACCTGTCCTTCTACCTCATCGATCTGGTCAAGGGCTTCGTTATCCTAGGCGCGGCCCTTCTGGACGTGCTAAGAACGACCCGCTCTAACCGGAGCCTCTAGGAGCGTATATGGCATCTACCCTTTTCGAATTCAAGGATATAGAAAAATCCTTCTTCGGCGTTAAGGCGCTCAAGGAGGTCAGCTTGAGCCTTAAGCCGGGTACTACCCTCGGCCTCATAGGCCAAAACGGGGCGGGTAAATCGACCCTGATGAACGTCATGGGAGGCGTCGTCAGGCCAGAGTCGGGATGCATGCTTTTTGACGGCGTGCCCTATGAGCCCCGGGAGCCCCGGGACGCGGTTTCCGCGGGCATAGGCTTCATCCATCAGGAACTCAACCTCTTCACCAATCTTTCGGTAGAGGAAAATATCTTTATCGATAATTTTCCACGTAGCCCTATGAGCCCTTTCTTTAACAGGGCGGCTATCCGTTCCAGGACCTCGGACTTGATGAAGGAATTGGAGCTTGATATATCGCCTAAAGCCATCGTGGAGACGCTCTCTCCCGGCGAACGGCAGCTGGTCGAGATCGCCAAGGCTCTGGTTTCGGACGCAAGGATCATAATATTCGACGAGCCTACCACGAGCCTGACGGCGCGGGAAACAGAAAGGCTTTTCGCCCTGATAGCGCGCTTGAGAGCCAAAGGAGTCTCAATCGTCTACATTTCCCACATTCTGGGCGACGTGGTGAAGCTGGCGGACGACATAGCTATACTCCGCGACGGTGCGCTGGTCGCCCAGGGTACGGCGTTGGATTTTCCCATTCCCAAGATGATCACCGCCATGGTAGGCCGGGAATTCAACAGCATATTCCCTGACCGTTCCGGTGAAGCGCTCCAGGAGGAGGCCTTGCGGGTCGAGGGACTTTCGCAATCCGGCATCGTCAAGAACATAAACTTATCGGTGCGCAAAGGCGAGGTCGTGGGCGTGTTCGGGCTCATGGGCTCCGGGCGCACCGAGCTGGCCCGCATGATCTTCGGCTTGGATGAGTATGCGTCCGGAGCGGTCTATGTCCGCGCCGCGGCCTTGCCCAAGAACCAGCCGAAGGCGTCCATTGAGAGCGGCATCGGCTTCGTCACGGAAAATCGGCGCGAAGAAGGCCTGCTCATGCCCGTGGCTATTTCCGAAAACATCGGATTGGTATGCCTCCCTAAATACGCGCCCGGCTTTCTGGGCTTCGTGGATCGGAAGGCAATGTACAGGGACGCCGAACGCGCCGCGACCGAGCTCAAGCTCAAGGCGGGGTCTCTTGAGCGGCAGACCGCCAAAAGCCTCTCTGGAGGCAATCAGCAGAAAGTTGTAATCGCCAAGTGGATGCTGTCGGGGCCATCCGTCCTCATTATGGACGAACCCACCAGGGGCATCGACGTCGCGGCCAAATTCGAGGTGTACTCCATCATGAACCAATTGGCATCGATAGGGACGGGGGTGCTTTTCATCTCGAGCGAAATCGAAGAGCTCATGGGCGTGGCCGATCGCATCGTGGTTATGAGCAGGGGGGAGATTATCCAATCCTTCGGGCGGGACGAATTTAATCAGGAGGATATCATGCACGCCGCTTTTAGGCAGCAAGTCGAGGAAGGGGTGGTGTTATGAAAGGGTCCTTAGACCGGCTTATTAAGCTGGCGTTGAAGAATACTACTTTCATTCTATTCGCTATCCTTTTTGTTATTTTCGGGATACTGACCCCCAGGTTCTTCTCCTTAAGGAATTTCGAGATCATACTATCCAATGCGTCGTATATTGGGATTATTGCCGTGGGCATGACCTTCGTGCTCCTTACCGGCGGCATCGATCTATCCGTCGGGGCGGTCATGTATCTCTCCGCCGTGGTGATCGGGTATATCGTGAACCAGGCGGATCTACCGGTGGGCCTGGGCGTTGCGATAGGCTTGGCCGTGGGGCTCTCGGTTGGCGCCTTCAACGCTCTCCTGATCACCCGCTTCAACGTGGTGCCTTTCATCGCCACCATGGTTTCCATGATAACCTGCCGCGGCCTGGGCTTGCTCATCACCAAGTCCATACAGGTCGACTTCGACAGCGAGATTACCATGATGGCCACGGTCAGGGTGGGCGGACTCGTCCAGCTGAATATATTCATTTACCTTGTGGTGGTTCTGGCTGCCGCCTTTTTCCTGGCCCGTAGCGCCACAGGGCGACGCATCTACGCCGTGGGCAATGACATCGAGGCGGCCAAGAAGGCAGGTCTCAAGACCCGCAGCATTATCGCCTCCACTTACATGGTAGCGGGCGTATGCGCCGCCCTTGGCGGCTTCGTTTCCATCGCGCAGCTGGGAAGGGTGAGCGCGGGTTTCGGCCAGGGGGTGGAGTTCAATGCCATAGCCGCCTCTGTTCTAGGCGGCGCAAGCCTCTTCGGCGGCGTGGGCATGGTATTTCCGGGTACGGTCCTGGGCACTATCATGATACAAATGATACAGGCGGGGCTCGTCTTCTCCAATATCGATCTCTATATCCAGCCTCTGATCATGGCTTTTATTATCCTCTTCGCTGTTTTCTTGGATTCCATGCGTAATATCCATCTCAAGAAGCTGGAGAGACGGAACATCATGAAGGTGGATGGTTGAGTGGCGCCCCTGGGCAGCGGAGGTAGCCGTGTGGACGGAGGAGCTGAACATGGCTTTTCCCGCGCCGCGCCGCCGGCA
>JBGSKZ010000723.1:0-2072 GCA_041741035.1 Treponematales bacterium | reverse complement strand
CCCGTCGCCGCTATGCCCGTACCGGAGCTCGGCGCGCCGGGTGCGGCTATGCCGACGAGGCTGACGTTGCGCAGCGGAATGAATACCTCATACACGCCGCTTTCGGACCGGCCTAAGACGAGATAATAGTAGGAGCCGTCGTCGGGAGGCGCGTATTCGAAGCTTTGCGCGCCGGGCGCGGCGTCGCCTATCATGATCGCCTCGGCGAAATTGTCCGAGCTCGGCTCGTTGCGGTGGCGATAGATAACGTAGCCCAGGGTCAAGTCCGCGCTGTCCTCCCAGCTCAAGAGCACCTTATCCTCGCGCACGCCAACGCGCAGGCGGGAAGGGTAGGGCGCGAACACCTCCGCATCCGCGCCTTCCTGGGCGGAGGCGGGCAGGAGGCAGAACGCGAGGAAGAGGGCGAAAAGGGCCGATGCCGCGCGGGCAAGCGTATTTATCTTCATACTAGTATAATATCGGCGTTTAGCCCCAAGAACCATAGCCTCCTCCTTTGACAACCCAAGTATCATCGTATACCATACGCATATGTTTGTCTCGGTAGTATGCGATCTGGGCGGCGAGGATTCGCGGGCCGCCGTCTATGCCCTCCTTCCTCAATACGGCCTGGAGAAAGTGCAGCGCGCCTGCTTCGAGAGCATGCGCATGAGCGACAAACTGCTCGCCGCGCTAAAGCGGGACATAGATAAGGTAACGGATTACTACGACACGGTGCGCATTTACCAATATCCCGTGGAAGGCAAGCTCGCCATATCCACGCTGATCCAGAATCGCTGGAAGCGTATGCTCGTCGCCGCGCCCATCGCCAAGTAAGGCCCACGAAGCCTACGCAATCAAGGAGAATAGTATGCTCGAGGAATTGAATACGCCGGTAGCCGAATTAAAGAAGGAAATACTCATCATCTGGGGGCGTCTTTGACCCTGACCGGATGCGGGCTCTCATAGAGGAAAAAGAAGCCCAGAGCGCCGTGCCCGGCTTCTGGGGCGACCAGAAGAAAAGCGAGCGCCTCATGGGCGAGCTCAAGGTGCTGCGCGGCCGCCTGGAAGTATGGACGGAAATCAAGCGCGACATGGAAACCCTGGACGAGATCCTCGCCATGGCCCAGGAAGAAGGCGATGGATCGCTTGAGCCCGAGCTGAGGGCGAGCTTCGCGGACGTGAGCGCGCGCTTTGAAAAAGCGGTCACCATAGAGCTCATGAACGGGGAGGCGGACAAGACCGACGCCTTCCTTACCATACACGCGGGCTCGGGCGGCACGGAAGCCTGCGACTGGGCGAGCATGCTCTTCCGCATGTATACCCGCTGGGTGGAACGCAGGGGCTTCAAGTACGAAGTCGTGGACCTGCTCGAGGCCGAAGGCGGCCTAAAGAGCGTGACCATAGAGATTACCGGCCCCTACGCCTACGGGCTGCTGCGCTCAGAGACCGGCGTGCACCGCCTGGTGCGCATAAGCCCCTTCGACGCCAACGCGCGCAGGCACACCAGCTTCGCCAGCGTGGCCGTGCTGCCGGTCATCGACGACACGATAGAGATAATCATAAAGCCCGAGGACATACGCATCGATACCTACCGGGCCGGCGGGGCGGGCGGCCAAAAGGTGAATAAAACCGACAGCGCCGTGCGCATAACCCACCTGGCCACCAATATCGTCGTAACCTGCCAGAACGAACGCAGCCAGCACAAGAACAAGGACTTGGCCATGTCGGTGCTTAAAAGCCGGCTCTACGAAGTGTACCGCCTGGAGAAGGACAAGGAAAACGCCAAGTATCAGGGCGATAAGAAGGACATAGCCTGGGGCTCCCAGATACGCTCCTATGTATTCCAGCCCTATACCATGGTCAAGGACCACCGCACCAAATTCAACCTTGGCAATATACAGGCGGTCATGGACGGCGAGCTCGACCCCTTCATAGACTCCTATCTGCGCTTCCTGTGGAAGGGCGGCACCTCCATGCCCGACGCAGAGGAAGACGAGGATTAAGGGCGGTGGCTAAGCAGCCGGCTGCCGTGGCGATCGGCCTGGCCCTCGCCTGCGCGCAGGCTGTCCTTGCGCCCCTTGGCGCGCAGGAGC
>JBGSKZ010000722.1:0-9010 GCA_041741035.1 Treponematales bacterium | reverse complement strand
GCCACGCCGTCGCGGGAATCGACTATGCGCACGGCCGGCCCGGCGAGCTCGGCGAACTCCGCCGCCAGGTACAGGAAATGGGTGCAGCCGAGCACTATGGCGTCTACGCCGGCCGCCAGCATGGCGTCCACGCTCGGCCGTACCGCGTCCAGGCGCTCCTCCCGCGTAGCGGAAAACATGCGGTTCTCCACGAAATCCACTAATGCCTGGTCCCCCCTGCGCAGCACATGGCAATCGGGAGCCCAACGCTCTATAAGCTCCGAAAGATACGCGTCCGAAGCCATCCGAGCCGTGGCTACGACGCCTATGCGCTTGGCGCGGGAACTCTCCGCCGCGGGCTTGACCGCGGGCACCGTGCCGATGATAGGCGTAGGCTTAAAGCGCTTGCGGAGCTCGGCCAGGGCCAGGGCCGATGCCGTGTTGCAGGCCACGACCACGGCCTTAGGCTCATAGCGGGCGATAAGGGCCCCTACCGCGCGGGCGGCGAGCTCTATCACCTCGGCCCCGCTCTTGGAGCCGTACGGAAAGCCGGCCCTGTCTGCCAGATACACGAAGCGCTCGGCGGGAAGGAGACGCTTGGCCACTTCCAGATAGGGCAGCCCCCCTACGCCGGAATCGAAAAACGCTATAGGCTGTCGGGTGCTATGTTCCATGGCTCATCGTCTGTATAGAAGCGCGTACGTATAGGCTCCATTCGCGGCTCAGCCGAAGAGCCCCTCGAAGCCGCTGCGCGCGTCCTTAGCCTTGCCATCGTTCAGCGGGGGCAGGCTCGAAAGGGCGGAGAAGTACTCGCAGAAATTGCGGCGCTCCTTGTCCGTTACCTCGTCTGGCACGGTCTCCGCGCAATCCCTATAGGCGCCCGGCTTATAGAAGCGGCAATGGCGGCAAATATGGAGCTCCCTGCCGCAGTCCGGGCACAGGTCCCTAAAGTGAATTTTCCCCTCTGGCAAGGCGGAGCCGCAATACAGGCACATGGGAGGCAGTGTACGACGAGGCACCGTTTTTAGCAAGCCGTGGCCAGGCTACAAAGCGGATAGAATATTACTTTCCCCGCCGCGGCAAGCTCAGCGCGACGAACGATGCCTCCATGAAGCCATCGCCGAGCCTGCCCACGAGTTCGCGCATGCCTTCGGCGTCGCCCTCCACGCCGAGGGCGGCGAAGCCTTTGGACCCGCGCTCGCCGAGCTGTAGGTCGAGCACGTTGACGTTTATCGAGGCCAGGGCCGAGAGGAGCACGAGCAGCGTACCGGGCTTGTTGTCATGCACCGTGAGCAGCATTTGCGGCGACAGGGGCATGGTCAAGTCCACGCCGTCAAGCTCAAGCAAGTACGGTCCCCGCCCCCTGAAGGCCGGGATGGCCTCATCCTCGAGCAGGCACAGCTCCAGGAAGCGGTCGCCCGCCGTGCCCCGCACGAAGTCTATGGCGCTGGCTAGGGCTTCGCTTTCCGCGCTTACCGTCAGGTAGGCGCTGGCCGTGCCGTCATGCAGGGCTTCCAGGTAGGCCGTATCCACGTTGATAAGCTCCGAGGCCATCGTGTTGAGCAGTATGGCCAGGGTGCCGGGTATATCCTTATGCCGCGAGTACAGATAGCGCTTAGGCCCCGCGCCCGGCGGCGGCGCCTCGTCGCCCAGCGTTATAGACTTGCCGGCCCGTCGTACCCGTATCGCGTCGAAGGCCCCCAGCGACACGGCGTCCTTAAACGTGGACTGCAACGCCCGGTAACGCCCTCCGAAAGAGAAGCGGGACGCCCCGCCGCGCCCGCGCATAGCGAAGCGCTGCCCGAGCATGAGCGTCCCCATATTGAGGAGCCGGAACGCGGCGTCCAGTCCCGCGTCCGCATCCAGGGGCCGTTTCTCCGCTATGCCCTTGGAAAAGCTCAGGTAGTAGGAGTAGCCCGCCTCCCGGGCAAGCCGTATTCCCTCCCCGTAGGCTGAGCCGAGCTCGTCGGGGGCGTGCGCGTCGCTGCCTATAGCCAGGCTTATGCCCAGGGACCGCGCCCTCTGGAGTATGGCCGGGTGCGGGTACGCTCCGCAGCCCTTGCGCAGCCCGGCCAGATTGAGGTCCAGGGCAAGGTTGGTATCCCCTATAAGCTCTAGGAGCATGGTCATTTTCCGCGCCACTATGCTCGACGACTTATCGAGCTCCGTGAGCCCCTCGGGCAGGGGCACGTGCAGCTTGGGCAGGTCAAGGTGGCCTACGACGTGGATGAGGTCCCGGTATTGGTCCACCATCTCTATCATCTCGTCCAGATAGCCCAGCCAATATCCTTCCGGCCCTCCGCGCAGAGCCAGCAGCCGATCGGCCTCTTCCCTGGAACCGTCGTAAGGCAGGCCTTCGCGGGAAAAATGCACGCTGCCCACGATGAAATCCGCGTCCCTGCACTGGAATACCTTCGAGTTGTTCCATTGGAGCCCCAAGCCGCTGCCCTGCCATTCGAGCTCTATGCCGTAGCGTATATCCAGCCTGCCGGCATAGCGCGCCCGTAGCGAGCGCATAAGCTCCGGGTACTCGGTATAGGCCCGGTCGCCGCGAATGAACTTGATGTCCGTATTGCGCTCGGACTGGTAGCGCACGCCGGTAAGGCGCGGCGTATGAATGATGAAGCTGACGGAGGGATAGCCCCGGGCTATGGCCTCGAGCGCCACCGCGTCGAGGCTATCGACGCCATGCTTTACGTGATCCGCGTTCGTGCCCGCGTGTACGCCGTGCGTTTCCCAAATGAATGGCGCGAGGCTTGGCTTGGCCATACCACAGACTCCCTTAATGTTTCTACGCGTAGAATAGAATGGGAAGGCGCCCGTAATCAAGCTGTCTTGTAACGCGGCTCGCTAATCATTACAGTTAGGGCCACGGAGGCAGGCGGGTGTTCATTTTCAAGCCATGCGAGAGTCCTGGCTGCCAGGCTACGGCCTTGAGCGACGCCGCTTTTTGCGCGCAGCACCATCAGGCCCTGCCGGCCTACACGGAAGCGCTGCTCAAGCGCATCGCGGGCGAGGAAAGCATACGAAGCCTCAATATGGCCGGGCTACGCCTCGAAGGCGTGGATTTATCTTCCAAGCGCTTTTACGCGTGCTCCTTCTCGGGCGCGTCGCTAAAAAACGTCACCTTCGCGGGAAGCACCTTCCGCATGAGCTTTTTTGACTTCTGCGACGCCGACTCCTGCGATTTTTCGGGGATAGACGCGCAGTTCTGTTCCTTCGCGGGCACGAAGTTCCTCAATGCCTCGTTCGAGAATTCGGAGCTTATACACAATAACTTCGACGGCATCAAGGCCCGTTCCTGCACCTTCAATTTCTCGAACCTCTACAACAGCCGCTTCATCCTGGCCGAATTCGACGGCACCGACTTCGTGGACTGCAACATGAAAAACGCCTACTTCCTACGCATAAAGGAAAAAAACGTGTCCTGGAAGTATTCCAATGTGCAGGAAGCGATACGGGACGCGGGGGCGGCGGAATCATGACCGTATTTTTCCATTACTCGCTGTACGGCTTCGCCAATGTGTACCTCGTGGGAAACGACGAAACCGGCGAAGCCCTGCTGGTGGACCCCGCGGTCTTTACCATAGGCCTGCTGCAATTCATAGAGGCCAAGGGCTACGACATCAAGTCGGTGCTGATCACCCATAACCATGCCCACCATATAGCGGGCTTGCCCACCCTGCTCAAGATTTACGACGCCAAGGTCTATTCGAGCAATACCGAAATAGCCGGAGTAGCCAGCACGATCGTGCATGACGGCGACGAATTCAGCACCTGCGGCATGGATCTGCGGGTTATTTCGGTGCCCGGCCACAGCGCGGATTCCATCGTGTTCGCGCTCGACAAGCTGCTCTTTACCGGAGACACGCTCTACTCCGGCCTCATAGGCAGCACGATGAGCCAATACAGCAACAGCCTCCTGCGTAGCCAGCTTGCTCAGAAAGTGCTCACCCTGGCGGACGATTGCATAGTGCTGCCCGCCCACGGGCCGCCCAGCTCGGTAGCGGCCGAAAAGCGCTTCAACATAGGCTTAAAGAAGAACAAGGCCGATACACACAAATCGCGCTACGATTTCTTCGTGTAAGCGCGTCCCGCGCCGCGGGCCGGCGCGAATTCCTCTGGCTTTTTTGCGAGCTTCGCCTATACTAATGCGGAAATCGCATAGCAAGGAGTTCGCATGAGAAATCTGAAGACGATAGCGCTGACCGGCATCCTGTTCGTGGCCCTTGGCGTCACGTCGGCTTTCGCCCAAAACATACAGGGCCTGTGGAAGATCATCGACGACAAGACTAATACGCCTACCGCCATCGTCATGCTCTATATGAACGGCGGCAAGCTCTATGGCCGCATGATGGCTACCATAGACAAAAACACCGGCGCCATCAAAGACACCATAGCGGTGCGCAAGGATAAGGCGGACGCCTTGGCCGGCGATCCCCCCTTCTGCGGCCTCGACTTCGTATACGAGCTGCAGGCCAAGGGCAAGGACTGGAAGGGCTCCATCATCGATCCCGAGGACGGCAAGGTATACGATTGCACGATAAAGCAGGACGGCTCAAAGCTCATCGTGCGCGGATCGCTCAAGGGCACCGGCGGGCTGCTCGGCAGGAACCAGACCTGGCTCAGTTCGGGCCCGGCGGACCTGCCTTCCGGCCTCGCGCTGCCCGACCCCGCGGGCTTCGTTCCCGTTATCCCTAAGAAGAAATAAACTCGCTGGCCTTAAAGCGCGCCGGGGGCTCGGCTATGGCGGCCTGGGCCCCCACTATGGCGAGGCTGTCGCCGCCTGAGGCCAGGGTAGCTTCCAGTATCGAATAGAGCGACGAGGAGGCCCGTTCCAGCGCCTCCACCGCGTCGCCCTTACCCAGGTAATTGCCGAGGAAGAGGGCGCTTAAGAGATCGCCTGAGCCCTTGGGCGGCTTTGGGAAGGGCAGCCTCGGGGTTAAGAGCTGGAAGCGGCCGGCGGGACAGCTTAGGTAGTATCCCAGCGCGCCGTCGGCCTGGCCGTAGCTCGTTATCAATACTATCTTCGGGCCGAGCTCGTGTATGGCCGCAGCTATGCGCTCCTCGTCGCCGCCGCCCGTAAAGGCCATGCCGCTTAACACCTCGGCCTCGAACTGGTTGGGCGTGACGATATCGGCCAGAGCGCAGGCCTCGCGCGCGAAAAAGCCGGGCAGCTCCGGCCTCACGTAGAAGCCGTCGGGCTTGTCGCCCATTACCGGGTCGCAGCAATAGAGGGCGCCGGGATTGGCTTCCTTTACGGCCTGTACGGCCTTCAATATCGCCCTGCCCGTAGCGGCGTCTCCCACGTAGCCCGAGAGCACGGCCGAGCATTCCTTCAAGCCGCCCGAGCACTGTATGGCCGTCACGATTTCCTCGAGCCGATCCGCGCCGAAGCTTTCGCCGCGCCAGCCCGGCTTGCCGGTATGGCTAGAAAACTGCACGGTATTGAGGGGCCACACTTCGTGGCCCATGCGTTCCAGGGGAAAAACCGCCGAGCGGTTGCCTACGTGCCCGCACACCACGTGCGATTGTATCGATAAGACGGTCATGCGCTTGCTTTCTTCGCGTCCCTGGCGTCCAGGCAAGCCAGGAGCACGCGATTGAGTGTATCCATGCCGCGCTCGCTCGGTCTATAGCCGTCCTCGCCCTTCTCGATCAGTTCGGGAAAGGACGACAGGGCCGCGCCGAAGAGCAGGTCCGGTCGCTCGCCGAAGAAGGAGCGGTAAGCCTCATTATTTAAGCCTTCGGCGCAGCGGAGGGCCATCATAAGGTATTCGAATCGGGCGTCGAAGCCGCCGATGCCATACTCGGCGGCCGAGGAGGCGGGATCGGCGCAATACGCGTCGTCGTCGCTGACATTGTCCGTGCGCAGGAAGGAGCCGCCCTCCTGGCGCAGGTTACCCGACGAGGAGGGGCCGAGCGCTAGCCAGTCTCCCATGCGCCAATAATTCAGGTTATGGGCGCTTTCCTGCCCGGGCAGGCACCAATTCGATATCTCATAGCGCCTATAGCCCCGCGACGACAGCAGCTCGCGCGCGGCGGCATAGTGCTCGAAAGCCTCTTCGGGCTCAGGCAGGCGCTCTTCGCCCCGCTTAAGGCTACGGCCCAGGGGGCTTTCCTCCGCTATCGTAAGCTCATAGAGGGAAATATGCCCAAAGCCCAGGTCCGCCGCGTAGCCCAGGTCCGCTTGCAGGCCGCGCGCGCTTTGCCCCGGAAGGCCATATATGAAATCGGCGGAGCGCCTCCCCTTCCAGCGGCCGGCTAAAAGCTCAAGCGCCTTTCGCGTGCCCGCGGACGAGCCTCTGCGCCGCGCGCGTTCCCTGGCGGAGTCCTCGAGGCTCTGTACGCCCACGCTCAGCCGGGTAAGCCCCCCGTCGGCGAGGAGCCGGAGCAGTTCCCCGTCGATATTCTCGGGATTGGCCTCCATCGTAGCCTCGGCATAGCCGCCGGCTGGAGGCGTTGCTAGGCGCGGGACGAGCAGCTTGAATATTTGGCTGAGCATGGCCCTAGGCAATACGCTCGGCGTGCCTCCGCCAATATAAAGGGTGGAGAGGCCGGGAGCTCCATAGCGGCCGTCGAGCGCCGCCAGATGGAGGCCTATCGCCTCGAACCAGCGTTCGTACTGAGGCGCGGAAGCTACGCCGCTGTGGAAATCGCAATATGCGCAACGGCTGGCGCAAAACGGCGCGTGCAGGTAAAGCGCGGGCGCGGAAGGCGTGGGGCTGGGCGCCATGGCCTATTCGAGGGCTTTTTTATTGAACGGCCAATAGCGGAAGCCTACTTTGCCTATGAAAGCCTTGGACGATACGGGGCCGAAAAAGCGCGAATCGGAATAGCTTAGGCGATTGTCCCCCACGACGAAATACTCGTCATCGCCGAGCCGCCTCTCCTCGAAAAAGCCGGAAAGGGGCAGTCCGCTATGCCAGCCCTCGGGAAGGCCCTGCGCATTGATATCGTAGGAGCGGCCCGACAGCTCGTATTCGGTCAGGTAGTGCTCGGAACCTTGCTGCTTTACCTTGATGATGAAATTTTCCATAAAAAGGCTGTCGCCGGGCAGGGCGACGACGCGCTTTATAACGGCCTCCGAGGAAAGCCGCAGCGAGGAAGGAAGCCGGTTGAAGGTGAAAAAGTCGACGACGGACCAGGCGGCCCGCTCGAGCCAGCCGCGTTCTTCGGCTGAAGGCAGGCGCAGCAGCACCAGGTCCCCCCGCTGCGGCGGCCTATAGGCGAATTGTTTTTTGGTAAGGACCGTATCGAAGCTGTACGCCGACGGAAAGACCACGAGCCGGTCTCCGGGCCGCAGGGTGGGTTCCATGGACGCGGATCGAACGACCACCGCCTTGGCGGCATATATGGTTATGAGCTCATAGACGACGAGCACGAGCAGGAACCAGCGGAGGTACTTGAGGAAACGCTGGCGGCGGTAGCGCGCCGCCTGGTACGATTCCATCCGTTTCATAGGCTTAGCGTATGCTTCCCATGCGCTGGAGCGGCCAGTAGATGAAGAGCGCGTGCCCGAGCACCTTCTTTATCGATACCGCGCCGTACCAGCGCGCGTCGCGGGAATTGTCGCGATTGTCTCCCAGGGTGAATACTCGCCCTTCGGGCACGTACCAACCGCTTTGGATTTTGCGCTCCTCATACACGAAGCGCAGCTGATGGGGATAGGCATCCGCGAGCGTACCGAGCCTGGCGCCGTTATAGGCGAATTCGTCATAAATGGCCGCGTTCGCCGCCGAGGCGGGAGAGCTGATGCCCATGTCCAGGTAGGCCGCGTGTATGCCTGCCTGCTCTATGCCTGCGTAATCGGCCTTGGCCACGAGCCTGCGTACGGGGTAGGAACCGCCGCCGGAAGCCAAAAAATCGGCTTCCGGCAGCCATTGGCCGCTGCCCCGGAAACGGAATTCCATATTGCCGCCCACGACGCGCATCGTATCGCCGCCCACACCCACCGCCCGCTTTATAAGGTAGTGCACGCGGGGTTCGCCATTCTCGTCGCGGTCTATGTCCACCATGGTGAGCGTGGCCATATAAATGAATTGCTGCAGTATGGTAAACACCGGCCCCTTGCCCAAATAGGCGGGGTTCTCGAATACCACGACCTCGCCGCGCTCGGGCTGCCTGAAACCGGGCAGCTTGACGATACCCGGAAGCAGCTCCGGGCCGTAGACGAGCTTATTCACGAATATCATATCGCCAATCTCGAGCGTTCCCGACATGGAACCCGAGGGTATGCGGTACATCTGGAATAGATACTGGTTGATGAGGAGAACCATGCATACGGCCCACAGTATGGCCTCAAGCCAATCGCGCAACCAGTGCTTGGCTTGCTGCTTTAGGCGCGCCGCCAGGCGCTTTTTCTTGCGGGAGCTCAGCGCCCGCTCGGTAAAGTCCTGCAGCGCCGTAAAAAATCGATTATTCTCATTCATTGGTTTTCAAAAACTACCATCTTTGCGTCGCGTTGACAAGCCTCGACGGCGGCTCCTATAATCCCCAGGCGATGAAAGACGACAAACGCATTACCCAAAGGGACGTGGACGAGGCCTCCGTCAGGCTCAGGAGCCTGTTCGGACTCAGCCCGGGGCGCTACCTGGCCATAATCTACGCCCTTGCCCTCATAATCATACTCTTCGCCCTGCTCGCCCTCCCGGGGCTGCGGCGCAACGGCGCGTACTACAGCTTCAAGATCGATCCTCCCGACGCCGCCGTATATATAGACGGCGCTTACCGGGTATCCGGCTCCGCGCCCAGCTTCGTCCTTAAGGGCAGCCACGGGCTCACGGTCAGGCGCGAGGGCTTCGCCGACCTCGCCATGACGCTCGAAGCCAAGGGCCGCATTTTCGGCAGCCTGTTCTTCCCCCGCCGGGAAACCCTTAGCCTGCGGCTCGAAAGCGATAAACCCATAACGATACTGCAGGCGGGCATGAAGGACTATAGCGCCTGGTCGCTTACCGGCCCGCCCAGCGAGGCCTACCAGCACCCCATGGCGCTCTCCGACGCGGCCCGCGCCTGGACCGGCGCGAATAGC
>JBGSKZ010000721.1:0-1482 GCA_041741035.1 Treponematales bacterium | reverse complement strand
TAGAATCTAGAATTGAGGGGCAAAAAAAAGCGGGAGAGCCGAGGCTCACCCGTTTTTTTTATCCGTATGCCGATGGCTAGCCTAAGAACGCCAACATGACGCCCGCGGCTATGGCGCTGCCTATGACGCCGGCCACGTTGGGGCCCATGGCGTGCATAAGGAGGTAGTTGCCGGGGTTTTCCTTCTGGCCCACTACCTGGGATACGCGCGCTGCCATAGGCACCGCCGAAACGCCGGCCGAGCCTATGAGCGGGTTAACCTTGCCGCCGCTCGTCCAGTACATGATCTTGCCGAAGAGCACGCCCGAGGCCGTGCCTATGGCGAAGGCTACGAGGCCTAGGCCTATGATCATGAGGGTCTGCAGCTGCAGGAACTTGTCAGCGCTCGCGGTGGCGCCTACCGATACCCCGAGGAAGATCGTCAGTATGTTGATGAGCGCGTTCTGGGTAGTATCGGACAGCCTGGCGGTAACGCCGCTTTCCCTGAAGAGATTGCCCAGCATGAGCGAGCCTAAGAGCGGGACGGCCGAGGGCAGGAGGAGCCCGCAGAGTATGGTAACCATGATGGGGAAGATGATCTTCTCGGTCTTGGATACCTCGCGCAGCTGTTCCATGACCACCATGCGCTCCTTCTTCGTAGTCAGGAGCTTCATGATGGGCGGCTGTATGATGGGCACGAGGGCCATATACGAGTACGCCGCTATGGCTATGGCGGGAAGCAGGTCCGGGGCCAGCTTACTCGTCAGGTATATGGCCGTGGGGCCGTCCGCCCCTCCTATGATGCCTATGCTCGCCGCCCCCTTAAGGTCGAAACCAAGGTAACTCGCGCCTATGAAGGTGACGAATATGCCTATCTGGGCGGCGGCCCCTAAGAGCAAGCTCTTGGGGTTGGCTATGAGGGGGCCGAAATCGGTCATGGCGCCCACGCCCATGAATATGAGCGGGGGGTATACGCCGAGCTTGACGCCCTGGTACAGGTACCATACGAGACCCGCGTTCTCCTTGCCCATAGGAGCGGTCATGATGCCGCCTAAGGGCAGGTTCACGAGCAGCATGCCGAAGGCTATGGGCACGAGGAGCAAGGGCTCGAATTTTTTGGCTATGCCGAGATAGAGCAGCACGCAGGCCACCGCCATCATGAGCAGTTCGCCGGGTATGAAGCCCGCTACCATCATCTGGCTGTTAGCGAAGGCGACAAAACCCGTTGTCTGGAGAAACTCCAGGATATTTTCCCACATATGCTGTCTTTCCGCCCTCCGTTAGGCTAAGTCAACCATAGCGTCGCCGGTATTCACGGTGGTACCGGCCTGTACGCGCACTTGGCTTACGGTGCCGTCGGCGGGGCTCGTGATCTCGTTTTCCATCTTCATGGCTTCGAGTATGAGCAGGACTTCGCCGCGCTTCACGGCCTGTCCGGGGCTCACCTTTACGGCGAGCACGGTGCCGGGCATGGGAGCCTTGACCGAGCCGGCCGCGGCGCCGC
>JBGSKZ010000720.1:0-1261 GCA_041741035.1 Treponematales bacterium | reverse complement strand
CGTCCAGCGGTATCCTGCACGCGTCCAGCCGCCATACGCGGCGGGCGAAGGCCCGCGTATCGCCCTCGTGCCGCGCCCGGTATTCCTCGACCAGGCCGCGCAATTCGGGCCTGGCCAGATAGGCCTTGACGGAATCCGGCGCCTCGTACGCGTAGGCCCATAGGCCCGCCGCAGCCCTGCCGTAGCCGGCCCGGAGCAACGTGGCGGCCAATTCGGTCCGTTCGCCGCGCAGCGTTTCTGGCAGTTCGTAGGAAACCAGATGCAGAGTACCGTCCCAGGGGCAGGGTTCACCGCGGCCCACGCTGCGCTCCTCCCCCTGGCGGACGAGCGCGAGCCCTTCCTCCGTAAGGAAGTAATAGCTTGCCCTCCCCTTGCGCCGGGTCTTCAAATAGCCGCGCCTGGCCATGCGCGACAGCGCGAGCCGCGACGCCTCGGCCGACAGCCCGAGCGCTGCCAGCATCGCGCTCAGGGTCTTCAGGGAAAAGCCTCGTTGGCCTTCCTCGAAGAGCGCGCCGTAGAAGTTGAATATAAGGTTCTCGTTTCCGCCCATAGCTACGGTCACTTCCTAATGTGTCATTTTATTTCCGTCACTTAATATTATAACACAATTTAATAAACACGCAAGGCAATTATTACCCTCCGCGTATAGTTCCCCGAAGCTGGGGTCTCAACCGAGCCGCTAGAGACGCACGGGCGGAGCGCATCGCCAGGCTAGCATCAGCTGGCCGACGATCCTAAAACCCGGCTTGACAGGCATAAGGCAAGGGCGGATTATGCAAGGAAGCGCGATGGATAGCACGATTGAGGCTTTCGACACCTGGATTGCCGAGCATGAGGCGGACTCCGCGTCCGCGTCGCGCAGGAGCCGTAGGCGCCGCGGACCGAAGGCTCCCTTATGAAGCCCGCGCCGAATGTACGGACGCTTCCCTCCGCGAGAATCGCGGCTTTGGATCGCCTGCGGGGCCTGGCCATGGTCCTCATGGCCTTGGATCACGCGAGTTTCTTCATCCTGCGCGTGCACTACTCTGAGTATTGGGGCTCGCCCTTTCCCGGCTATCCATCGGCCATCGCCTTCGTTACGCGCTCTCTATCGCAGCTGTGCGCCCCGGCCTTCTTTTTTCTCATGGGCGCGTCAATTTCCTTGGCCGCCGCGCGCGTCAGGGGCAACGAGTCCACCTGCGGCCGTTGCTACCGAAACCCGTTTAAGAGAGATTATTAGCACGTGTGTGTGAGTGTTTTTTTTTTTTTTTTTTTTTTTTTT
>JBGSKZ010000719.1:0-1027 GCA_041741035.1 Treponematales bacterium | reverse complement strand
CGCAGGCGGCGCGCCATGAGCCTGAGCGCCGCGTCTTTCATAGGCCTGGCGGCGCTGAGCATGGCCTTGGCGGCGGCCGCGCCGGCTTGCGCTAAATCTTGTGTTTTCACGCGGAGAAACTAGCAGAAAAGAGCATAATTATGCAATGGCCATGCATAATTATGCGGCTAACTCAGCCGTGGCCCGACAGGCGCGCCTGGCTCCTTATGAACACGCCAATGTCCAGGTCGTGCTTGAGTATGTGGTCGGCGTACCAGCCGCGCAGGAACTCGAAGAGCTCCGCGGGCAGGCGCTCGTCTTTTATGGACAATGAGAGGAAGCGGTCGTTGAGCTCGGAGCAAAAGTCCTGGTGGGCCTGGCGCTGTTCCGGCAGGCCGGGGTACTTTATTTCCAGCATGAGCCGCTCCTCGGCGGCGAAATGGTATTTGGTGTAGCTTACCAGCTCAGCGAGTATCTCGCGAAGGCGCTCGTGGGAACCGCCGGCCTGCTGCTCGGCGTGGACGGCAAGGAGGAGCCGGACGAGCTTTTTGTGGTGCTCGTCGATATGATCGATGCCGGTGTACATCTTATCCGTCCATATATCGTCGAATGTGGGCATGGCTCCATTCCCCCGGTTTTTTTTGTCGCTGAGCGGAGATTGTAGCGTATACTCGCCGGCATGACCAGTGACGTACTCGTTATAGGCGGCGGCGTGGTGGGCCTTGCTTCCGCTTACCATATCAAGCGGCTATCGCCCCGGCTCTCCGTAACGCTCGCGGAGAAGAACGCCAGGCTCTGCTCGGGCAATTCCGGGCGCAGCGCGGCGCTGTACCGTAACCTGTTCCTTTCCGGAACCAGCCGTGACTTGGCGGAAAGCTCCATCGTCCACTATAGGAGCATAGCCGGATCCATAGCCATGAATCCCATCGGCTATCTCTGGGCCTTTGGCGGGGACGAGTGGTCCGCCCTGCGCGGCCAGGCTGCACGGCTCGCGTCCCTGGCGCTGGACGCGGAAATCCTCGAGGGTAAGTCCCTCGAGTGGGCGACG
>JBGSKZ010000718.1:0-1172 GCA_041741035.1 Treponematales bacterium | reverse complement strand
GGTGGCGGCAAGCGTATCCAGGCCGCCGCAGTCGGCGGGCTTAAGCACGTGGTTGGGCATGACGTCGGCCGTCTGCCCGAACCACCAGGCGGATATGCGGGCGAGCACCTCGCCCTTCCAGGGTACGCTGGAGAGCACCCGGTCAAAGGCCGATATGCGGTCGCTTGCCACGAGCAAGACGCGATCGCCCTTGCCCAGCACGTCCCGCACCTTGCCGCGGTACAGTTCCACTCCGGGAGGGAGGGAGTCGCCCACGCCCTCGAAGGCCGCGCCAAGCGCTTTCCGCACACGCTCCGCGGTCATAATCCCAGTTCGTCCCGGGTCTTGGCTATGCGCGATATGAGGCCGTAAGCGGCCGCTTCCTCGGCGTTCATCCAGTAATCGCGGTCGGTATCCTTGATCACGCGCTCAAGGGGCTGCCCGGTTTCCTCGGCAATGAGCTTATTGAGCTTATCGCGCGTCTTCTCCAGCTCCCGGGCGTGAATCTCTATCTCCGTAGCCACGCCGCGCAGGCCGGACAGGGGCTGGTGTATGAGGTAATGGCTATTTGGCAGGGCAACGCGCCGTTCCTTGGGCGCGGCGAGCAGGATGAGCGCGCCGGCGCTGGCGACCAGGCCCATGCCCACCATCCACACCTTGGGCTTCACGAAGCGGACCATATCGAATATGGCGTAGCCGGCGTCCACGTCGCCGCCGGGGCTGTCTATCATGATCTTAATGGGCTCGTCGCCCTTGGCTTCCAGCAGCAAAAGCTGGCGTATGACGCGCTCGGCCAGCTCCTTGTTTACCTGGCCCGAGAGCAGTATGGTGCGAGTCTCAAGGAAGCGCTCCATGAGCGCGTCCGGGCCGCGCGCCGGCTTGTCCTCGTCCTCGTCCTCATCGTCGTATCGGCTATCTATCTGGCTTCTGGGCAACATCATGTCTCCTCGTATAAGTATGGCATTGAGTATACTAAAAAGCTCCCGTTTAGACTATGCGCTTGTAACCCCGCGACATTTATAGTATTTTCCTAATATTGTAATGACGCTTAATTTATGACTTTTTAAGGAGACTATATGAACCGCCCAGCACGCCATATACTATACCTGTTCGCGCTCAGCCTGGCCATTTTAGCCCTGGCAGCCTGCGGCAAGCCCGCGGCGCCGTCCATTACGCGGCCAGAAGCGACGCAG
>JBGSKZ010000717.1:0-6044 GCA_041741035.1 Treponematales bacterium | reverse complement strand
CCCGTTCCCGACCCGCCCGCCGGAGCGTCGCGGCCGAAGGGCACCCGCACGACGCTCATCTGCCAGCCGCGTTCCTTCACCCTGCCTATGGTCTTCTCTATTTCGGCGCGTACCTGGTCAGGTCCGTAACTCGCGTAGGGGGAATCGGCCATAGGCGCATGCATGCCGTCGGTGATCAGTATGATGCGCTTGGCGCTGGCTTCCGGCATGTCGGCCACGTACTGGTATACGAAGCGGAGGGTGGACAGGAGGTCGGTGCTCCTGCCCAGTGGGTAGAGCAGATAGAGCCTGGCCAGGGCGCTCTTTACGTCGCTTTCCGTCTTGAGGCTCTGGGCTATTTCTATCTGCGTGCCGTCGGAGAACGATAGCAGGTGAAACACGTCGCCGGCTCGCATGTATTCCCTGAGCGCGCCCGATACGACGTATTCGAGTACCTGATTGTAATAGGGGAACATGCTTTGCGAAGAGTCGAGAAGGACCACGAGGTCCACCTTCTCCTGCGCGCGGGCTTCCGGCGCAGCCGCGCCGAGCAGGAGCGCCAGGGCCAAAACATAGAGCCAGAGCCGTTTTTTACCGTTCATTGCCCGTTCCCCCTAAGGCTTAAATAGTGGCCGCTACGATAGACTTGACTATATAGGCGAATTTCCTATCGTGGATGGCGAAGGTCAGGCTATCGCCCGTCTTATGGTTAAGCAGGCGCTTACCCAGAGGAGACAGGTACGAAATGATATGGTTCGTGGGATCGGATTCCCAGGGCCCGAGTATGATATAGGTCTCTTCCCGTTTCTCCGTCTCGTTATACAGCAGAACCTCGGTGCCGAAGGATATTTTGGCGGTGGTAAGGCTGGACATATCGAAGATCTGGGAGCGCTCGATCTCGTTCTTCAGCTTGGCCACCTTCGCGTTGAGCTCGTCCTGCTTTTCCTTGGCCGCCTTGTACTCGGAATTTTCCCTCAAGTCGCCGAGGGACAGGGCGTAGGCTATTTCCTTCTGGTTGGCCGGAACGTCATCTTCCATGATCTTGGAGAGCAGCTTAGTCTTTTCCTCGTATTTCGCCGCGGTCACCATGAGGCCGCGAGATACGACTGCTTTTTCCTCGTCTGCGGAAAACTTGAAATCCGGATGCCGCTCGGCCACGCCCTTGCGCAGGCGTAGCTTAACGGCTGGATCGAGGAATTTCACGTCGCTAATGAGCGTGTATACGCGCTCGACGGTATCCTTGTCCGCGTCGTCGAGGAAGTTCTCCAGGCGGCGTTCCTTGAACAGGATGTTGTCCACCTGCTTGTTGATGCGCTTGTTCTCGGTAGTGTCGCGGTGGTTTTCTATTTCCTTGAAGCTGATATCGAGAATGTGGATGAGGGTGAACAGCACCTTATCGTAGGACAGCCCCAATTCCTGCACCCAGGGCTCATCCCACAGATTCTTGACTACCCAGATAAAAGCCTCGCGATGGTCGCGGTAGTTTTCCACGATGGAAACGATGAGGCTCTTGAGGCGGTCCACCTCGCCCGCGTAGAGCATGGTGTCTATCATGGCCTTGGTAAGCGCGTAGGGGAAAATGCGCGCGTAGATCTCGGGCCAGTCGGTCATGAACAGCTTGATATGGTGAAGGAAGGCTTCCTTGAGCTTGGAGTCCTTCATATTGAGATAAATATTGATGATGTCGTCGCAGTCGCCCATGAGCTCCGCGAAGCCCATCGTGGCTATGTTCTTCAGGTGGGTGTGCTTGCCGGCCAGTTCTTTCAGGAAGAGGAAGGAAGCCACCACGAATTCATTGAGCTGCGAGTACGATTTCACGTAGCCGGTGAAATAGGCCACCATCTCGGTGAAAAGCTCCGAATCCGCGTCGCCCTTCTCCAGGAAGTCGCGTACGTCCTGCACGCGCGGGAAGAAGTTCTTCTCGGCCTTGAACTGGTTGTATATCTTCTCCTCATAGGATAGCGGACGATCCCGCACGAGGAAGATGCCCACGGATTCCGGCGCGTTGCCGAAGCGGGAATCGGTCTTGAGTATGGCCCGCGCCTTGGAACTCCAGCTGGTCCATTCGTTGGCGCTCAGCACCGAAGGCACGAGCTCGGCCTTGATCTTCTTGATGTCCGTACGGTTATCGAAGCTCTTGATCACCGTCACGAGAGCCCAGGGTATGTCCTTCTTGATCTTCTCCCTGAGCTTTTCCTTGGTCCATATGGCCTTGAGCACCCATATGTGCTCCTTGCTCAGGGTAACGAGGCTGTCCACGGCCATCTTAAGGCCCATGTGATGATCGCGCTTCTTGGCGAAATCGATGACGATGTCGTCGCCCTTAATGCTGCGTATGCGGCCTATGTTCCAGGTGCGGTGATACACGAAGTTGCCTATGTCGAAGGATATGTGCTTCTCGAAGTCGGCTATGGCCTCGTGTATGCTGCGGTAGCTCTGGGCGAGGTTGGACAGGCGCACGTACTCGTCAACGTAGGAGTGCGCCGCGTACTTGGCCTTGTATACCTCGACGATCTCCTTGCGTACCTGGGAGTTCTTGTCGTCGTAATCTATGATGGTCTTCAGGATGGATAGGGCGGTATCCCAGTCCTCGGCGGCCTTGTAGTGCTTGTACAGGTCGGTGAGCAGCACCGCGGCCTTGTCTTCGCTTATAAGCTTGGCAATCTTCCGCTGGACGTGCAGGAAGAAGTCTATGTCCTCGGGCGCGTGCTCGATGAGCTTGTTCCAGATTTCCTTGGCGTTGCTGAACAGGGCCTTGTTCACGTAGCGGTGCAGGGCCTTGCGGTAGTAGTCGATGGCGCCCTCGCGGTCGCCGTCCTTCTCTTTCTTTTCCGCTATGAGCTTGACGATGTCCGCTTCCTCGTAGTCCACGCGGACGAGGCGCTCCCAGGCGGCGTACTGGTCGTCTATCCTGTCCTCGTTCTCGTAGCACTCGGCGAGGCGTATGAGCGCGTTGCGGTTGTCCCCGTAGTCGAGTATGCGATTGCATATGTACTCGACCACGTTCCACTTGCGGTTGTCCGCGAAGATATTGATGAGGGATATTAAATTGGAATCGTCGATCTGCTGCCGTGAAAGCCCTATGATGCCGGACAGATAGAGGGCTGCTATGCTGTTCTTGCTATGGGCAAGATGCTCCTCGCATACTTCCTTGATGTCGTCGAGGGCCTTCTCAAGGGCGGCCTCCTGGAACAGGGCATCCAAATCCTTGATCTGGTTTACCGTATAGCCAGAAAGCGTGGCGCGCGTCCACTTTTCCTCGTTGAGCATCTCTTGAAGTTTCTTCGCGATGGGCGAATCGGCCATATGGTTCTCCTCTTCCTGTTTCTAGGCGATGTACAGCTTGTAAACGTTAGGGTCCAAGAGCTTTATCTTAAGCAGTATCTCATCGATACGTTCTTTAGGTTCTCGTCTATTTATATAGCAATCGGCTAGCCAGAAATAGCGGTTTATGAGCCTGGGCAGCAGCACCGAGCGCCGCGAGCCGTCCGAGCTCAGCTCCGTCTCCATTTCGTATACCGACTGCTTAAGCTTCCCAAGCTCCATGGGCTTAAGCTCGCGCTTCACCGTGAACACGCCCATGAGCTCGCCGTACACGGGCACCCATTCGGCGGCTTCGTGGGCGCTGGTCACGTGCTCGAAGGCCTTTTCCACCAGCCTCGCCACGCTGTCCGACTCCAGGGTCTCGAGCTCTATCTTCTGGGGGTTTATGAAGAACGCCTCCCTGAACAGAGCCTTGGACGCGCGCGCTTCCCCTATGAGCCCGTAGGTATCGGCTAGCTCGGCCAATACCGCGGGATCGTCTTTCCGTATCTTAGAGGCGGTATTGAGCTGGGCCAGGGCCTTATCGTAGTCCCCTATGCCCTTATATGCCTTGCCCAGCCTCAATGACAGCTCAGGGTCCGACGCTTCCCCCGGCTTTTCCAGCTCAGCGTAGCGCGAAAGCGCCAGCGCGAAGGCATAGTGCTTGTACGCGAGGCTGGGCCGCTCATTGCACACGCTCATGCGCCGCGTGAAGTCCTTGAACGCCCGCCAGCGGGAGAGGCAGAGGTCGCCCGCTTCCAGCGAATCCTTGCAGAGCTCTATGCGCTCGCGGGAATCAAGCCACCAGCGGGCGCATTTAAGCGCGCACAGTAGCTCTTCGTGCTCGAAATCGCAGGACAGCGCCTCTTCAAGCACCGCATGGGCCCCGAGCAAGTCCAATCGGGTGAGAAGCGCGTAGGATTCTGTTAAGAGCGCGTCAACGCCCTGGGCTAGTGCCATGTCTATTCGGGGTATCCATAGTATGAAGATCTTTATGATTGTACATGAAATAATTGCAACTAGTCAATGAAGATGCGCTTTACGGAGGACGATGCTCCTTGAGTCGCCGGCGCGGGCATGCTAAAATCGGGCCATGGACAAGCCCGTTATAGCACCTTCCCTTTTAGCGGCCGATTTCGCGGATATGGGCTCGGCGCTCCGCGTCGTCGAGGCGAGCGGAGCCCAGTGGCTGCACCTCGACATCATGGATGGCCGTTTCGTGCCCAATCTCAGCTTCGGCCCCAAGATGGTGGCCGACTTGCGCAAGCGATCGTCGCTCTTCTTCGACGTGCACCTGATGACCGTGGAGCCGGAGTCGCTCGTGGATTCCTTCATCGAGGCCGGCGCGGACGCTATCACCTTCCATCTTGAAGCCTGCGTGCACGCCCACAGGCTGACTGAGCGCATACGGGCCGCCGGCAGGCTCGCGGGCGTATCCATAGTCCCCTCCACGCCGGTGGCGGCCCTCGAAGAGCTCCTGCCCTGCGTGGACCTCGTCCTTATCATGAGCGTGAACCCCGGTTTCGGCGGCCAGAAACTCATCGCTTCCTCCATGGGCAAGCTTCGGGCCCTTAAAGAGCAGCGCGCTAAACGCGGTTTACGCTATATAATCGAGGTGGATGGCGGCATTAGCGCCTCCAACGCGGCCGATACCCTTGCCGCGGGGGCCGATGCCCTGGTCATGGGCAGCGCCTTTTTCGGCTCCGAGGATCCTGCCCTGCTCGTGCGCTCTATCCTGGGCTGACGAGATAGCGCACTCCAGACTCTGCGCGCATATACCGAGAATGTAAGGAATGGAAGGATGGGATACATGAACCGAAAACGCTTAGTCCTGGCGGCCCTCGCTCTATGCTATACGCTTGCCTCAGCGTCCGGCCAGAACGCGGGACAGCAGGATACGCTCCGGCGCGGCATTGAGCTCTTCGCCGAGGGGCGCTACGCCGAGGCGGTACCCCTCTTCGACGGCCTCTATCTGGACGCGGGCTCGGGCCCGCTTCGCGCCGAAGGCGCTTATTGGTCGGCCATGGCCCACATAGCCTCGGGAGATACCGAGGCCGCGGAGCGCGGCATAGACCTTTTTCTCGCCGCCTTCCCCGAGCACGCCAAGAGCGCCGAGCTCCTTTATCAGCGCGGGCGCATAGCCTATGCGCGGAAAGATTACGAGCGGGCCGTGCAGGTGCTGTCCTCCTACGTGCTTAAGTACCCGCAGGCGGATTACCTGCCCGCCGCCCTCTTCTGGTCGGCTGAAAGCCTCTATGCGCTCGGCCGCCTGCCCGAGGCCGATAAGCTGTACAGGAGCCTGGTGGAACGCTACCCCGATCACGTGAAGGCCGAGGCCGCCCGCTACCGCATGGCCCTGGTGCAGTTCAAGTACCGCGAGGACGAACTCCTCACCCTGCTTAAATGGAGCCATGAGGAATCCCTGCGCATTATCGAGGAGTTCCAGCGGCGCGAAAAAGCCTATGAACAGGCGCTTGCCGTCTATCAGAAACGCTATGGCGAGGTGAAGATGGGCACGGTGGCCGCCCAGACCACGCTGGAAGAGGAGATAGCCAGCCTCAAGCGTTCCATGGACGGCCTCGCCAAGGAACTGCAGTCCCGCGACGCGCGCATAGCCGAACTTCAGACCCAGGCCAACGCCGCCGCCGCCGCGCCGCCGCCCGCCGAAACCCTTGCGCCGGAACTCGGGCGCGCGGAACTCCTCGATATGAAGGACCGCGGCCTTTCGCTCATAGAATTCTATTTAGAAAAGCTATCCGCCG
>JBGSKZ010000716.1:0-3107 GCA_041741035.1 Treponematales bacterium | reverse complement strand
CGCCTCGTACTCGCTGCGCAGCGCTATGAAGGCTTCCGATCCGAGCCCCATGCCGGGTGAGGCGTCCGGATGCACCCGTTTGCACGCGGCGCGGTACAGGCGCTTGAGCCTACTCAGCGACCCGTCGCCGCGCGAGGCGAGCGCCTCGATAAAACGGTTGCCCATGGGCTCCTACTGAATAAGGCGCTTGAGGAGCTTCTCGTCGCGCTTCCAATGCGGGTCGACCTTTACCTTGAGCGAGAGGCGCACCGGATAGGGGAAGATATCGTTGAGGTCCTTTTCGGCCTCTTCGCGCAGCTGCTGTATCATGGCGCCGCCCTTGCCTATGACTATGCCCTTCTGGCTCTCGCGCTCCACCACCAGTATGCCTTCATACACCAGGGTGCCATCGTCGAGCATGTGGTGGCTCACGTAATCCACGTACACGGCGTGGGGTAGCTCGTCTCGGGTATGCAGGAATACTTTCTCGCGCACGATTTCGGCTATGCGGAACACGGGTTCCTGGTCGGTATAGAAATCGTCCGGATAATACGCGGGGCCTTCCGGCGCGGCGAGTTGGAGCGCGGCTATCAGCGCGTCCACGCCGTTGCCCTTCTCAGCCGATATATCGAAGGCCTTGAGCCCGGGCAGCTTCTCCATGAGGAAGAGCCGGGCCTTGCTTATGTCCGATTCCCGCGCGTCGATCTTGTTTACCGCGGCGAAGGTCTTGGCGGCGAAGCGCACGAGCAGCGAGGCTATGGCCTCTTCTTCCGCCCCTGGCGCCCTGGTGCTGTCTATGACGTAGAGCACCAGGTCGGCCTCGTCGAGGTTTTTGACCGCCACGTCCTTGAGGCGCTTGTTCATGGCCTTGTCGGAGTCGTGCAGGCCGGGCGTGTCCAGGAACACGAGCTGGCAATCCGGCCGCGTGAGTATGCCGCGTACGGTATTGCGGGTGGTCTGCGGCACCGGCGACACGATGGCCACCTTCTCGCCGCAGATAGTGTTCATGAGCGTGGATTTTCCGGCGCTCGGCCGGCCAACGACGGCCACGAAGGCCGATCTATGCGCTTGTTCCATGGTTCGCTATCGCTTTCTATGGCGCTTTGGCGCCAAATAGGGGAAGCCGGAGGCTCCCCGGTTAAAATTGCTCCGGAAGCTCGGGATAGTCCCGGCCGGTAAAGAGCGAGAATTGAGCCGCCGCCTGGGCCAGCAGCATGGAGCGCCCGTTCGTGGTCCTGCAGCCCGCCTCCCGGGCGCGTTTCATGAGCGCGGTTTCCGGCGGATTATAGATGGTCTCAAAGAGGGCCTCCTTGCCGCTGAATTGGTACCATTCCAGGGGATCGCCGGGCGGGCCGCCTTCCATGCCGACGCTGGTGGTCTGCACGATAAGGTCATTATACTGCTCGAGCAGGTCCACTGCCCGCTCGGTCATGCCCGACCAGGGCAGGCCGTAGGTTTCGGCGAGGCGCTTGGCCTTGGGTATGCTGCGGTTAATCACGCAGGCTGAAGCGCCTAATTCGTTGAGCATATAGGCCACGGAACGGGCCGCGCCTCCCGCCCCCACGATACAGGCCTTTACTCCGGTCAGGTCCTTTGCCCCCATGAACTGCAGTACGGCTTTTCGGAAGCCTATGGCGTCGGTATTGTAGCCGGCCCAGCCGTCCGGGGTGCGCACGGCGGTATTGCAGGCGCCTATGGCGTCGATTTCCGGCGAGCGCCAGGACAGGCGCGGCAGGATCTTTTCCTTGAAGGGCACCGTAATGGAGAAGCCGCGCACGTCGAGCAGTTCCGCCAGCCGCATATACGATTCCAGGTCGTCGGCGGGGAAGGGCAGGTAGAGGGCCTTGAGCCCGGCCGCCCTGAAGCCGGCGTTGTGTATATTTGGCGATAGCGAGCCGAGCACCGCGGCTCCGCCGAGTATGCCGTATATGGCCCAATTGGGCTTGGCTTCGCCTATGCGGTATACGCTGCGCATGGCGTCCGGATCCATCTGGCCCGAAGCCGAGGCCTCGAGCTTGGCCCCCACGGCGCTCACGTAGCCCAGGAGGCTGCCCGTGCGATCGGCCAGCACCCGCGTGCAGAAGCCGTACTCCCCCATGCCCGATACGATGCGTTCCCGGTCGCGGCTCATGGGGCCGAAGAAGCGGAAGAGCCGCTCGCTGTCCTGAATGCTCTTCGTGTATACGGATAACTTGGGAATCTCATAGGGCGAGGCGGAAAGCGATGCCCAGGTCCGCTCCAGGTCCGCAGGCACGCCGTTCATGCAATGGAGGGAGCGTATGATCTTAGTGCCGAATATGCGGGCCGCTTCCTGTATGGCCGGAATGTGGAAGTCCTGCTCTATATCGACGTAGGCGAAGTTTTTATGCCGATCGGGATCGGCGAAGGACAGGCCCTTGGCGATAATGACCAGGCGCACGCCTTCGCCCTGGTCGAAGCGGCCCCCGTCCTGCCTGCGGCGCACGGTAAGTATGGTCGGTATGCCCGCCTTTTCGGGGAAATCGCGTATTCTGAAACGTTCCTGGGGCAGGAGGAAATCGACCCTGAGTTCGGCAAGGTCCACGAGGCCGCGAAAACGGTCGAGAGCGGCGAGGTTCTGCTCTATCGTCGATCCCGTCAGGCAGAGGCAGAGTTTGGACATGGACATCGATCCCCCTCGTAGCGTAGCGAACAGGCCAGGGCGGCCTGCCCATACGGTTCATAACGGCGCGCGAGCGCTAAAAATCGGCGCGATACAGGTACAGTTCCTGCACGGCGCCCGCTTCATCGGTGACTGCCCTGAGCCGCACCGGCCAGCCCCGGCCGGGTAGTACCCACTCGTAATTATCCGCCTCGCGGGTAGCGGGCAGGCCCAGGCTCGCCTCTATACGCTCAAGCGCCGCCGATGGATAAAAGCCCAGCATAGGCTCCGGATAGTCGGCGCCTATGCGCAGCTGCCATACCCGGTCCATGAAAATAAAGGCGCTGAAGCTTCCGTAATCGAAGACTACGTCATCCTGCCAGGGTTCCGCGCCGCGCACGGCGAAAACGCGCGCCGGCGGCCCGTAGCTTGCCAGGAGCTGGGCGGGGCTGTAGCCGAGCACTTGAGCGGGGTCGGCCGGCAGGCTGGACGCCGCAGGGAAGCCTGG
>JBGSKZ010000715.1:0-2987 GCA_041741035.1 Treponematales bacterium | reverse complement strand
CCGATGAGGCGCGCGCCTTTGCCGCGAAGCTCTGCGAGCTGAAGCCCGCCCTGCGCGAGCGCCTGGCCGCAACGCCCGCGGGCGACAAGCCCAAGCTCAGTTTCGATATGCTCGGTTCTATTGTTCAAGATAGTTGAACGTGCAGTATTGTCAAATGAAACGCTTGGCTATAGTATAGCCGACGCATGGAAGCTCCTTCATCGCGGGAAACGCCTAAAGCGCTCTATAAACGACTCCTCCGCCTGGCCCTGCCCCTCATGGCGGGGCAGTTCGTCCACACGCTCTACAACATAGCCGACAGCTACTTCCTGGGTAAGCTCGGCAAGGAAGCCCTTGCCGCCCCTTCCATAGCCTTTAATATACTCATGCTGCTCACGGTTTTCGGCTCGAGCTTCTCCATGGCCGGCGCCACCCTCATGGCGCAGGCCAAGGGCAGGGCGGAGCAGGATCCCGCCGAACGGGGCAAGGTAGACTTTTACCTGGGACAAATGGCCGCCCTTACCCTCTATTCCAGCGTTCTGCTCATGCTCGCCGGCATACTCTTCGCCGAGCCCTTGCTCGCGCTCCTGCGCGTGCCCGCCGATGTGTACGAACCTACGCTTATATACATGCGTATCATGATGTTCGAGATTCCGCTCATGTTCATGTCCTTTATCCTCTCGAGCGCCTTGCAGGCGGTGGGCAACAGCGTAACGCCCTTTAAGATACAGCTGGTCACCGTGGCTCTGAACATAGTCCTTGACCCGCTCCTCATCTTCGGCCTGGGCGCCATACCCTCCCTGGGCGTGGCCGGCGCGGCCATAGCCACGGTCTTTAGCCGCGCCGTCGCGGCCCTTATATCGCTTGAGCTGCTCGTATCGGGCCGCTTCGGGGTGAGGCTGCGCCTGCGCCACATGGCGCTCAAGAAGGAGAGCGTGCTCCTCCTTACCCGTATCGGGCTTCCGTCATCCTTCGGCCAGGCTATATCTACCCTGGGCTTCACGGTCATGCAGGGGGCGGTGAACGCCTTCGGCACCGCGGTCATCGCGGCCTTCGGCATAGGCAACCGCATCATAGGGCTCTTCAATATGCCCGCCATGGGCTTTTCCCAGGCCACGGCCACCCTGGTAGGGCAGTGCTTAGGCGCCAAGGATACGGCCAAGGCCAAGCTGGTGGTGCACCAGTCTCTCCTGACCATACTCGCCTTCATCAGCGTGGCTATGGCCCTTACCTTTTTCTTCGGCGCATCGTTCACGCGTTTCTTTGTGGACGACCCCGAGGTAATCGCCCACGGCGTCATGCAGTTCCGCATCGTATCGCTGTCGGTGGTGTTTTTCGCCCTCTTCAATGTGCTCAATGGCGCATTTCAGGGCGGCGGGGATACGGTGCCCGTCATGGCGAACAATATCATACGGCTTTGGGTGCTCCGCGTGCCCCTGCTCTATATCATGGCTTTCGGCTTAGCCTGGGGGCCAATAGGCATATGGTGGTCCATGTTCGTTTCCAATCTCGGCGTTACGGCCATAGCCTACGCGCTCTATAAGACCGATCGCTGGACGCGCAAGATCAACCCGGATACGCTGTAAGCCTCCGCTTCGCGCTAGCGCCGCGCGGCGTTTTAGGGTATTATGCGGCCATGATAGGATTCCTGCTTAAGAAAAGCTTTTACGGCCTCTGGGATAATCTGTTTCGCCTGGCCATGATCAACGTGGGCTTCATCGTTACCGTCACCCTGCCGCTCATGGCGAGCGTGGCTTTAAGCGCCATACCCGCCCTGTCCATAGCCATTGCCCTGGCCTGCCTCTTCTGGGTAGGCGTGTACCTGACGGCAAGTTCCCGCGCGGTAAGCGCCTTCGCGGATAACCGTAGTTTCGGCTTCGCGGATTTCTTTGCCGAATTAAAGGCCAGCCTTCCTGCCGGCGCCATGGTGGCTCTCTTCGGCTTGGGCATAGCCCTGGTCGTCACCATCGTCATACCCTTTTACGCCGCCATGGACAGCGCCCTTGGCACCTTCATAGCGGCGCTCAGCTTCTGGGCACTCCTCTTCTGCCTGCTGGCCTTCCAGTTTTTCCTGCCCTTCCGCTCGCGTATGGGCGGAGGCGTAAAGAAACTGGCGAAAAAAAGCTTCCTACTGCTCATCGATAACACGGGCTTCGCCTTGATTACGGCGCTCTACATGCTGGTATTATCCGCGCTCTCGCTCTTCTTCGTATTCCTCATACCCGGCCCCGCGGGCGTGCTCTTCGTGCTGGACGAGAGCCTGCGCCTGCGGCTGCTTAAATACGACTATCTCGAAGCGCACCCCGAGGCCGACAGGCGCAAACTGCCCTGGAACGACATCCTCGAGGAAGAGCGCGAAAAGACCGGTACCCGCTCGCTGCGCAACCTTATCTTCCCCTGGAAGGACTAGCGCCCGTCGCTTAAGCGGCGGCGCGCCATGGCCCCCAAGGGGTAGGGCACGATGGCTATGAGCAGCAGGGCCTGTATGACGGACAGCGCCTCCCCATTGCGGGAATGCTCAAGTAAGCCCAGCATCCCCGTGGCCTAAGGTGGACGGCCAGGGAGGCGGAGCATCTACGCGTATAGAGCGGCCGTCACCGTCGCTCAAGGACAAGAAGGCGCAATGCAGGGCCTGATAGGGCAGGACGAGGCGCCGCTCGTCGTCCTCATCGAGCGTACCGGCTATGAAGCGGAGGAAACAGCTTTCGTCCAGGCCATAGAGCTTGTCGCCCAGAATGGGGTAGCCGAGCGCGAGCAGGGTGGCGCGTATCTGATGCGTGCGCCCCGTTAGGAGCCTTGCCTCCACGAGGCTGCGCGGCCCGTCGGCCGCCTGCCAAGCGCCTAGGGCCTTGAAGATCGTAGCGCAGCTTGCTCTCCGGTAACGAATCGTGCAGACGGGACGTGACGAAGTACGTGGCCCCGTCTTGTCGCCAGTGTGGCAAATGGCGGACGTAGACTTTCACCTCCCGGTGTTCGTCCAGCCCCCGGAATCCCGGCGGCGCCGGCAA
>JBGSKZ010000714.1:0-1851 GCA_041741035.1 Treponematales bacterium | reverse complement strand
TGATAAGGAATTCCGACTGGGTGCCTTTGCCCGCTCCCGGAGGCCCGAACAGCGCGATATTCAACATAGAAGCTCCTATCCTCGTGTCTGCGTACCTGCCTTAAGTCTTAGCCATGGGCTTCTTCAGGTCAAGGCTAGCCGAGGACGGGGCTCCGGGCAACGCTACGCTCGATATCTTAAGGAATTAACTCGATGCCCCTTGCGTATTAATTGTAAATATATTTATACTTAATTATAAATCCGTAGCTTTTTGCTCCAAGCTTGCAGCCGCATTCCGGATAGCGCTCTGGTTCTCTATTTTTGATAGGGGGACACGATGGGCCTTATTGAAAAATGTTTCTTCGGCGGAGCCGACCGCGCTGTCAGCTCCGCATCATCAGCGAGAGGCGCGGTCGGCTCAGTAGCGGTATCAGTTTCTATGGCAGCCGCGGCTCAAGCAGATATTCTTTATAGAGCCGCGCCCTTTTCTGCGCCGACAGCGCTGGGGCTGCTCCCGACGCTATCGACTTTAGGTCGTTGAAATTGTTCGCTATGAAGAGCGGTTTCCTGAATTCTACTACAGGCATGGCCGAGCCCTTGAGGAGTATGAGGCTGGATACGGTCACAAGGGTCTCGGCGGCGCTAGCCGCGAAGCTGGCGCAATCTCCGCAGCTGACCACGCACGCCGATGATATCCCTTTGCACTTAAGCACGCTATCGACGAGGACGGTAAGCTTCTCTTCGCTCGACGGCCTGCCCATCGAACCATCGTCCAGCACTATGGCTATAACGCGCGGCGTCGCCAACGATGGCCGCAGTACCGCGGCGGCCCAAGGCTCAAAGGCGCTCTTTTCAGCGATGACAACCATGGCGATGTCGCCGCCTCCCTCGTCGAGCACGAGAACCGAGGCCGGCCTCGCATACGAGAGGGGCCCCTCGCCGAATGCTATATCATCCGGGATAGCGAAGGCCAGGCTGGCCAGCGCGGCGGCGCATACGAAAGCAATCGTTCTTTTCATGCGAAATCCTCCTGTAGAGCGTTCATTCCGCTCTACAGGAAGCTTAGGAACATAGCCGTTACCTGAGCGTTTATTACGCGTTAACGGAGCGTAGAGGGAGAGGAGGAGCGCTATCAGCCAGTTAAAATTAACCTTGCTCGGCTTGCCCTCCGCTTCCTTGGACGGCCGCGCGCTCGACCTGCGCAGGAAAAAGAGCGCGGCTCTGCTCTATTATCTAGGCGCGACGGCCAGGCCCCTAGCGCGCGCGTCCGCGGCCAGCCTGCTTTGGCCTGAATTCCCGCCCGACCATGCTCGTACTAGCCTGCGCGGCGCGCTGCTGAACCTCGATACGGCGGCCGGGCGTCGGCTTTTTACGCTGGGCGGCGGCCCGCTTTCCTTCGAGCCCGACATCGAGCTCCAGGTCGACTCGTCGCGCTTTATCGAGCTATCCGCGCGGGCCTTGGCCGCAGGCTACAAACATGGCGTGCTTGAGCTGGAGATGGCGGCCGCGCTCTATCGCGGCGACTTCCTGGCGGGGTTTTACTTAAGCGACGCGTTTGAATTCGAGGATTGGCAATTAAATAAGACCGATCGATTCCGCGCTCGGGCCGTGGAAGTATTAGCGCTCCTGGCGGATGCCTATAAAAAGCTGGGGCAGGATGGATCCTTGGCTACCGTGGCGGACCGTATCATAGAAATAGCGCCGCTCCATGAGGCGGGGCATCGCCTGATCGTAGAGTACCTAGCCGATAGGGGAGAGTCCGCGGCCGCTTGCGAGCACTTTGAGGCTTACGCCGCCATGCTGGAGCGCGGGCGCGGCGCTCGGCCCGAGCCCTCGTTCATGGCGCTTTACCGCTCGCTCAAGGCAGGCGCG
>JBGSKZ010000713.1:0-6361 GCA_041741035.1 Treponematales bacterium | reverse complement strand
GCGGCGAGCAAGGCGTCGGCCTTAGCCTTGGTCCTGTTGTACACCGTGAGCTGGGCGCCGGCCTTCATCAAATGCCCGGCCATGCTCGCGCCCATGACGCCGGTGCCTATGAAAGCTATCTTCGTGCCTTGTACCGTCATATGCGGCTCCGTTTCCTTAGCAGAATTTATAGCCGAAGCGGCGCAGGAGACCCTTGCGCTCGGCCTTTTCAGCTTCGCCCTCTACGCCGAGGGGCGAGCTTCCGTCTATGACTCCCAGTATGCCGGCGCCCTGCGCGCTCCTGGCCACGATGACCTGCACCGGATTGGCCGTGGCGCAGAATATGCGGCATACCTCATGGCAGTTCTTTATGCGGTCCAGAATATTGATGGGGTAGGCGCCCGCGCCGAGCACCAGATAGAAGCTGTGCCCCGCTCCGGTCGCCCGGGCGCAGGCGACCGCGTCGGCCACCAGGGCCGCATCGTTGCCTTCGCTACGCACCAGGCAGGGACCGGACGCCTCATTAAATGCCAGGCCGTACTTTGCCCCCGGTATGCTCGCCGACATGATCTCGGCTATATCTTCCACGGTTTTTATAAAATGCGACTGCCCGATTATGATATTGGCGTCAGCGCTCCAAGACAGCGCTACGAGCTCGAATGTTGCGTCCATGGCATTTCCTCCGCACGCCTAGTCTACCCGCGAACGCGCCCATACGCAAGAACTTGCGGATTTCACGATTTTTTCATGATAAATCGTATAAATGAACCTTGATTCATTTATGATAACGCGCCATATTACACATTGTACGGGTAATTTGTGTACCGCGCCAAACGGCGCCAGAAAGGCCCTAGCATGTCCGACAGCACTAAAATCCGCATACTGGACGCGGCGCTCAGCATCTTGCGCAAGCAGGGCGCCGACAGCCTTACCGTCGACGCGGCGGCCGACCTGGCCAGCGTAAGCAGGAAAACCGTATACAATCATTTCAGCAGCCGCTACGCGCTCATAGACGAGGCGGCTGCCCAATGGATGGCCGCGACTATAGGCACGCTGGAAACCGTGGCGCAGGACGAAAGCCTGGGCTTTATCGAGCGCCTCAACACTATCGTAGAGCGGGGCTTCGCCGAGCTGCGCGCGGCCGGCATGCTCATACGCGGCCAGCAGGCAAAAGGCGCCACCCTCGTCCAGGCGCCCCTCAAGCAAAACCTGCGCCTAAAGCTGCGCGTCTTTATACAGACCGTAGTGACGCAGGCCATGGATAGCGGCCTCGTGCGGCAGGACTTCGACGCGCGCCGGCTCACCTGGGTACTCATCAACATTATCGAAGGGCTGCTCATCATCGACGACCTGGAGGATGAGCCCTTCGCGCGTTTCGACATACTCCGCGATTCGCTGCGGGCGGTTTTAAGCGGCATACTCACCGAAGAAGGGGCGAGCGCGCTTAAGCATTCCCCCATCTTCCAGTGAGCCGATTTTTGAAAGGAACGATCAATGGCTAAAGCGACGAGTGTATTGATGAGATTGGCGCGCTGGCTGGTACCGCTGGCCATAGTAGCCGGCGCGGTGGCGCTCAAAGGCATAAGCGACGGCAGGTCGGTCGAAGCGGCGAGCCTTCCGCCACTGCCCGTGCGCGTCATGGCCCCCGAGCGGGGCGACCTTGCCCGTACCCTGCGGCTGAACGCCCATATAGAATCGGAAAGCATGGTAACCGTCCTTCCGCTGGTGTCGGGCATCCTGCAGGAGCTCTTCGTGGAGCAGGGCCAGCAGGTTCAGAAAGACCAGATCATAGCCAGGGTGGACGCGGCCCGCTACGAACTGCAGCTAAAGCAGGCCGAGGCCGCCTATTTCTCGTCCAAGTCCAGCTACGAGCGAGTGGATCAGCTCTATAAGGCCGGCGCTACCACCCAGCAAAACTACGACCAAGCCAAAGCGCAGTACGAAGCCTACGCGTCCCAGTACGACTTGGCCAGGCTGCAGCTCAGCTACGCCAACGTAAAGAGCCCCGTGCAGGGGGTCGTGCTGGTCAAGCACCAGTCCGTGGGCTCCATAGCCGCGCCCGAGCGGCCCCTCGTTACCATAGGCGACTTGGCGGAGCTGGTGGTGCGCGCGCGCATACCCGAGCGCTATTACCGCCTCTTCGAGGAAAACCGGGACGGCATGGCAATAACCGTATTCGGGCCGGACGGCGACGAATACCAGGCCCGCATCAAAAGCATAAGCCCCTTCGTATCGGCTGAGACCAAGAACTTCGAGGCCCTCGTCGGCGTGCTCGGCGACCTGAAAGGCCTCAGGCCGGGCATGTTCGTATCGGTATCTTTCAAACTGGCTGAGTGGAAAGGCGTACTGAGCCTGCCCTACGCGGCGCTTTCGGGCGGCGACACCCTCTGGTACGTGGAGAATAACCAGGCCTACCCGCTGCGCTTCGAGCCAAAAGACGGTTCCGACACGCAATTCATCGTGCCAGAAGAATACGCGCAGAAACGGTTCATCACCGAGGGCTTCTACTTCGTGCGCGAAGGCTCGCCGGTGCAGGTGCTCGGAGCGAGGGTGCCCTGATGGTATTTTCCGATTTCGCGGTAAAACATCCCGCCATTATCGCCATACTCCTCGTGGGGCTCATGGTATTCGGCGTCATAGCCGGAAGCTCGCTCAATTCGGAGATGATACCGCCCATAACCCAGCCCATAGCCACCATAGTCACCGTCTATCCCGGCGCGGCGGCCCGGGACGTGGAGCGCGACATAAGCAGGCTCATAGAGAACCAGATGTCCACGCTCGCCGGCGTTTCGGAACTCTCCTCTTCAAGCTCCGATTCCTACTCCGTGGTTAAGATGGAATTCCGCGCCAGCGTGGATGTGCATGCCAAGCTGCCGCAAATTCGGGAGCTGCTCAACGCCATCGCTGACGATTTGCCCGACGGCATAGACGGCACGCCGGTGATTTTCATCAATGAGGCCAGCGCCTTCCTGCCCATATTCTCGGTGCGCATAGCCTCGACCATGGATCCCCAGGAGCTCACCCGCTACCTTGAGGAACGGGTAAGCCCGAGCCTGGCGCGCATAGAAGGCGTGTCCCGCATAAGCATCGTGGGCGGCTCCAAGCTCGAAGCGCGGGTAAGCCTCAACACCCAGGAACTCGAATCGCGGGGCATATCCGCGCTTAACGTCTATGAAGCCCTGCGCTATAACAACCTTAACGTGCCCTCGGGCAATGCCCTGTTCCGCAGCAGGGAGCTGTCCTTTACCGCCTCGGGCGCTTTCAAGGATTTCGACGACCTGGGCAACCTGACCGTGGGTTTCGGCGACGGATCGTACATATACCTCAAGGACGTGGCCGATATAGGGCCCGAGCCGGAGCCGAGCACGATACGCATACGCTCCGCGGGCCAGGACTACGTGATGCTCGACATACTCAAGCGCGACGAGGGCGACACCCTGAGCATAGTGGGCGAAGCGCGCAAGACCCTCGACGAAATACGCGTCGAAACGCGGGGGGCCATCGACTACGCGGTAATCAGCGACCAGGCGGAAACCACCACGCGCTCCCTCAATACCGTCTTCACCGCCGCGCTTACGGGCCTAGCCCTTACCATACTCATCATCCTGTTCGTGCTGCACGACCTTCGCGCGACGATAATCATATCGCTGTCCATACCTCTGTCCGTGCTCTTCGCCGTATTGGGCCTCTACGGCACCGGGCGTTCGCTCAACCTGCTATCGCTCTCGGGCATAACGGTAGCCATAGGCATGATCGTGGATAACTCCATAGTCGTGCTCGAGAATACCTACCAGCACTTTAAGAAAGGCGGCGACCGGCGCTTGGCTGCGCTGAAAGGCGCCGGCGAGGTGGGCGGGGCCGTCCTCGCCTCCACTACCACCTCCATCTGCGTCTTCGCCCCGCTCCTGTTCCTGACCGGTATCATAGGCGTCATCATGAACGACCTGTCTCTGGCCATCGTCTTCTCGCTGGCGGCCTCGGCCCTCGTGGCCGTGGTGGTCGTGCCCTGGCTTTCGTCGCTTATTCTCAAGCCGGACAGCCAGATAAAGAAGCCGGCTCGGCTGCGCCGCGTGGAAGCTTCCATAGACCGCGCCTTCACCGCGCTTGAGCGCGGCTATCGCCGGGTGCTCAGGGCCGCGCTCGACAACAAGCTCTTCACCTTGGTCAGCGCGGGCGCCTTTCTCGTGGCCAGCGTACTCCTCATATCGATACTGGACATAAGCTTCCTGCCGCCCACCGATACCGGCGAGTTCGAATTGCAGATAGACACGCCCGCCGGCTATTCGCTCGAGCGCACCCTTTCCAAGGTGGACGAGCTGGACATACTCCTGCGTGAGCTCGTGCCGGAAATCGAGGCGGCCGTGTTCTACGTCGGGGCGGGCTCGGCCCTGGCCATTACGCCCATACCCAACAAGGCGTATTGCCGCGTGCGCCTCGTGCCCAGCGACCAGAGAGAGCGCAACGTACAGGAAATCATACCGCTGGTGCAGCAGGCCCTCTCGGCGGGCGTGCCCGACTGCGACGTGACCGTGCTCAACGGCGGCTTCGACGCCCTCTTGGCCCTGGGCACGGGCGGCCAGGGCTTTCAGATGGAAATCTACGGCAGCGACCTGGACGACGTCACCCTCACCGCCAAGATGGCGCGCGAGATACTGGGCCAGGATCCCGAGGTGTTCAAGACCGAGCTGTCGGTGCGCACGGACGTGCAGCAGCTTTACGCGGACTTAAGCCAGGCCTATATGGGCACCTTGGGGATCAACCCTTACGAAGCCGGCATTACCAGCCGCATACTCTTCGGAGGCATGAGCGCGGGCACCCTCCGCATAGACGATAAGGACTACGCCATACGCTTAAGCTCGGATATAGCGGATCAGGCCATAAATCAGGACACCCTCAACCGCATCATCGTGCGCGCGCAGGACGGGCGCCGCATAAGCTTCGCCGCCTTCTCCACCATGGAGGCGCGCGCATCGCTGTCGCGCATAGACCGCAAGAACCGCAATTTCTCGGTGGAGGTGCGCGGCTACTTGAGCGGCGAGGACCAATCCGGCGTGAGCGGGCGCATGATGGAGGCCATGGCGGCCATGGAGCTGCCGCCGGGCATCAAATACCGTATGGTAGGCACCAGCCAGCTTATAGGCGACTCCATGGCCAGCCTCATGTTCATGCTCGTCATCGCCGTCTTCTTAGTCTATTCGGTCATGGTCATACAATTCGAGCGCTTCATGCAGCCCCTCATCATCATGGCCGCCATACCCTTCTGCTTGATAGGCGTGGTATTGGGCCTCTACCTCTTCGGCTCGGGCCTGTCTATCATAGCCATGCTGGCTATTATCGCCCTCGGCGGCACGGTCGTGAACAACGCCATCGTACTGGTCGACTATACCAATTTGCTGCGCAAGAACACCGGCATGGACTGCCGCGACGCCGTGCTCGAAGGCGCGGGCAACCGGCTGCGCCCCATACTGATGACCGCCATGACCACCATATTCGGCGTGCTGCCCATGGCCCTAGCCGCGGGCAACGGCTCCGAAGTGTACGCTCCCCTGGGACAAGCCATTTTCGGCGGCCTCATAAGCTCCACGGTCATCACCCTCATCATAGTGCCCATACTCTACGAGACCCTGGAACGCAGGACACTCGCCTTCAGGGCGGCCTTCAACGCCCCCGCCACGGAGATACCCGAATGATACGCTCCCCCCGACGCGCCGCCCTCGCGGCCCTGCTGGCCTGCGCCGCCATCTTTAATGTCGCGGGCCAGGATAGAAACCCGGCTGAGTCCGGTGCCCTGGCCTCCGCCTACGAAGCCAGCCTTGCCCGGCTTCGCCTCCTTGTCGACTTCAGCGCGGCCGAACCTGCGCCGGCCGCTACTACAAGGATCGCATCGGCCCCGGCAAGCAATACGCAGGAGCCCTATACCCTGGCCGGGTTGCAGGCAATCATGGCTCAGGGCAACCCCGCCGCCGCCATGGCCGCGGCGGCCGTGCGCGCGGCCGGGGGCGAACTAGCCGGCGCTAAAGGAGCGCGCCTGCCCAGCCTAACGGGCTCGATAAGCGGGGCATATTTGGGGAATCCTCAGGAGGCGATCAGCATTCCGAGGGGTGCTTTCGGCACCGTGCCCCTTCCCATTCCCGCCACCGATGTACCAATATTTCCCGCGGTCGACCCCACCCAGTACAGCTTCAAGCTTACAGGCGAGCAGCCGCTCTTTACCTGGGGCAAGATTAGCGCCGGCGTGCGCTCAGCGGAGGCCGGCTTGAATGCGGCGCGCCTCGCGCAGGAAAAGACGGCGCATGAGAACGCGATACTGCTGCAGGCCAAATACGAGACCCTCGCGTACCTTGCGGAGGCCGAGGCGGCCATGGCCCTGCAGAAGCGGGCG
>JBGSKZ010000712.1:0-2305 GCA_041741035.1 Treponematales bacterium | reverse complement strand
GAAACGCAGGAAGGCTTGGGAAAGCCCGTCGAGCCCCTCGCTGGAGAAACAGGATATGCCGTACACGGTTTCGCCGGGCAGCAGGGCCTTCAGCTCGTCGAGCCTGCCCTCGGTTTCCGGCAGGTCCAGCTTGGTGCCTATAACCACGCGTTTTTTCGCGGCCAGTTCCGGCGAAAATTCGTTCAGCTCATTCAGGAGCGTCGCGAAGGCTCCCTCATAATTGTCATCCGAGAGGTCTATTAAGAAGGCGAGCGCCGCCGTCCGCGCTATGTGCTTGAGGAAGCGTATGCCCAGTCCCAGGCCGTCCGAGGCGCCTTCTATGATGCCCGGTATGTCTGCCAGGATGATATCGCGCTCGGCGACGGTGAGCACGCCCAGGTTGGGTATCTTCGTGGTAAAGGGATAGGGCGCTATCTTAGGGCGAGCGTTGGTGAAGCGGTCGAGGAGGCTGGATTTACCGGCGTTGGGAAAGCCCACGAAGCCTATGTCCGCCATCATCTGCAGCTCTATCGTCAGCTCGACGGTCTGGCCGGGCTTGCCCGGAAGCGCCGTGCGCGGCGCCTGGTTTACGCTCGACTTGAAATGCACGTTGCCCCAGCCTCCGTTGCCGCCCTTGAGGAAGAGCCAGCGGCCCTCCGCGTCCTTATCGAAATCCTTGATGATATCGCCGGTAACGGCGTCTTTGATGAGCGTTCCCGGCGGCACCGGTATGATAACGTCCTCGCCGTCCGAACCGTGCTTATTGCGCCCCGAGCCGTCCTCGCCGCTCTTGGCCTTGAAGCTGTGCGCGTAGCGGAGGTGGGCCAGGGTACGGAGATTCCTGCGCAGCTCGAAGATGACATCGCCGCCGCGGCCGCCGTCTCCGCCCGAAGGGCCGCCCCGCGGCACGTATTTTTCCCTGCGGAAGGCTATGCAGCCGTTACCGCCTTTGCCCGAGGACACGACTATGCTAGTCTCGTCGGCGAATTTGATCATAGGGTTACAGAGGCCTCCTTGGCCTCGTAGAGCCGCGTCGCGCCGGCCATGAAAACGCAAAGACCGCCTTCCGGTCCAGCCGGCGGGCGGTCTTCAAGCATGCGGCATACTCTGGCGCGCGCCAACTTAGGCCTGTATGGGCTCCACGTTGGCGAACTTGCGTCCGCGGTATTCCTTGAATGCCACCCTGCCGTCCACGAGGGCGAAAAGCGTATCGTCCTTGCCGCGCCCCACGTTCACGCCGGGGTGGATCTTGGTGCCGCGCTGGCGCACGATTATGCCGCCCGCGTTGATTTCCTGGCTGCCGTATACCTTAACGCCCAGATGCTGGGGGTTGGAATCACGTCCATTTACGCCTTTATGAGCCATTATTGCCTCCGTTCGCTATCTAAGATTACGCGTACCTTAGCGGGGAACTCGCGTTCTATCGACGACAGGCCGGTAAGGAGGAAGTCCCCTACCCCGCGAAGCCGCTCGGCGGCTTCCGGCGCGTATCGCCGCACCCGAAAGGTCAAATGCCCGGGCGAGGGGGCCTCTCCGGCCATATCCACGCCCTCGTACTGCGCCAGGGTCTCGTATGCCGTTCTCAGCAGCACCGTGGCCGCGGCGCAGGCTATATTGGATCCTGAAGGCGCGAAGCCCGCATGACCCTCCGCGGAAGCCGAGCGCAAGAGCCCCTCAGCGTCCGCCGATATCCTGACGACGAGTTCGCCAGGCTCAGGCCCCAACGATATCCTCTACCTTGATCAGGGTGTAGCGCTGGCGGTGGCCCTGCTTGCGGCGGTAGTCCTTCTTGGACTTGTACTTGAACACGATGATCTTATCGCCCTTTACGTGATCCTGGATGACGGCCTTGACCGCCGCGCCCTTCACGTAGGGGGAGCCGACCTTCACGGTGTCGCCGGAAAGGAGCAGGACGTTCTCTATGGACAAAGCCTTGCCGGCCTCGCCCTCCATGCTATCGACGCGGAGCACGGCGCCTTTTTCGGCGCGATACTGCTTTCCCTGTACTTCTACGACTGCGTACATGCTATCAACCTCTTGCGTTCTGTATGACGAGGCCACGCTAGCGCGGTGGCCGACACGTATCAAAAATTCTCGCCCGACGGGCGATCTCGATCCCCGGATTCCGGGGAATGGATACGGCGCAGCGGCTATTCCAGGAAAGCGCCGGCGCGCACTTATACTATGGAAGGGCCGCTTCTGTCAACCTGAGGGCGGGGGCCCGCCCCGCCCGGTCGCCGCATACAACCCTATCCCCGCACGGCCGCCGGCTTAAGCCCTATCCCCGCCCGGCCGCCAGAGGCCGCCCGCCGGAAGCCGCCGGAGG
>JBGSKZ010000711.1:0-4433 GCA_041741035.1 Treponematales bacterium | reverse complement strand
GCGCAGCCTTGAGCGCGTGCTGCGCTCCGTCATGTTGCTTACCGCCTCGCGCACGCCGGCCGAACTTAGGCGGCCGGGCGTACTGTCGCGAAGCGCGGCCTTCGAAGAGGAAGCGCGCGGCATAGAGTAGCCGCTTCCCCGAAGCATATGTTTCGGGCTTAAACCCCGCATCCGATAGCGAAAATAGTCTTTCGCGCGTATTAGCTCCCGGCTTCGCTCCGCATCAGCTTGACGGTATCTTCCATGGCCGCCCCTATGCCTTTCTGGAAATGGTAGAGGTCGTTGCCCATGATGAGCATGTTCGCCCCCGCGGCTATCAATTCCCGCGCGTATTCGGCCGTAGGCGGCACGCAGGGAGCCGTTACCCCTATGCCTCGGGGTCCCGCAAGTTCTACCAGGCGCTTAAAGGCGTAGGCCACTTTAGGGTCATCCATCTTGTAGCGTATGGGCACGCCTATGGACAGGGCGTAATCGAGCGGCCCGAAGTTGATGGCGTCCACGCAGGGATGATCCATGATTTCTTCTATGTTGTCGGTAAACTCGTAGTCCTCATCCATGGGTATGATCATGGTATGCTGATTCTGCGAGCGTATGTAGTCTTCCCATTTGAAGCCGGGGCCGCCGAAGCCCGCTGCGCGTACCGCCGAGTCCGCCCCGCGCCTCCCTAAAGGCGGAAATTTGATCGCGTGTACCATTTCGCTTACGTCCTTGGCCGTCCGCGTGTGCGGCACGATGACGCCCTCCGCTCCCATCTCCATGAGCTTACGCAGCGTTACCTCATCGGTATCCGCCGTACGCACTAGAGGAGCTACGCCCGTTCTCAAGGCGCTCATGATGAGCTTTTCTATGCCGTTGGCCGCGTCTATGGGCGTGTGCTCAAGGTCAAGAAAGACGAAGTCGTAGCCGTGGTTGCCTACGGCCTCGACCACGCAGCATGCCCCGCTAAACACGGCTATGCCGTAGACGGGACCCTTTTTCATTTTTTCTTTGAGGTTCATCGCCAGTCCTTTCTATTTCATGAGTACGGAAGGCAGCCACAGGCTTAATTCGGGTATGAAGGTGACCAGCAAAAGTACGGCGACATTGCAGAGCACGAAGGGCAGCGCCGCCTTGAATATATCGATGATGGGCAGATGCGCTATCTTGTTGCCCGCGTTGAGGCACATGCCTAAAGGCGGCGTAACGAGGCCTATGGCGGTTCCTACTATCATGATGGTACCGAACTGCTCCGGCGATATGCCGAAGTGAACGGCGACGGGCAGGAAAATAGGCGTTATGAGGAGCAGGGCGGGCGTAACGTCCAGGAAGGTGCCTACGAAGAGTATGAGCAGGTCGAGGAGCAGAAGCACCCATACGCGGCTTATCTGCAGGTCGAGAAAAAAGGTCGCTATGATCTGGGGCACTTTTTCCATGGCCATTACCCAGCCGAAGATCATGGAAAAGCCTATGATGATCATCACCGATGCCGAAGAGGCAGCGGTCTTCCTCAGTATCTCGGGCAGGTCGCGCAGATTCAATTCCTTAAACACGAAGAAGCCGATAAGCAGGGCGTAGAGCACCGCTATGCCCGCGGACTCGGTGGGTGTGGCTATCCCGAACACGATGCTACCTATGATAAGGGCCGGCATGATGAGGGCCAGGAAGCCTTCCCTGCTTTCCCGGATGAAGCCATGCAGGGGCTTGTCCGGTATATCGAGCCGCTGCAGGCGCTTAGTGCGCTTATATATCTGCACGGCTATCAGCTGAAGGAAGCCTATCATGAGGCCCGGTATAAGGCCGGCAAGGAAGAGCTTGCCTATGGACGCCCCCGATACCATGGCGTAGGTGACCATGGGAACGCTGGGCGGAATGATCATGCCCATGGTAGAGGAAGCTACCGTTATGCCGGTAGCGTAGGCTTTGGAGAAGCCCTTTTTTTCCATGGAGGGGATGAGGATCGAGCCAAGCGCCGAGGTGTCAGCCACCGACGAACCGGAAATGCCGCCAAAGATCATGCTGGCCACGACATTCACCTCGGCCAGCCCGCCCTTTATGGGGCGCACGACATGGAGGCTGAAGTCGATAATCCTCTTGGTAATGCCGCCCCGGTTCATGAGGTCGCCGGCGAGTATAAAGAGGGGCAGCGCTATCATCATAAACGAATCGGTACCGGCGAATACCCGCTGGGGCACCATCGCGAGGAATGACGGGTTCGTGAAAAGCAGGTAGACGACGCTTGACGCGCCAAGGCCGATGTATATAGGTACGCCTATGGCGGAGGCCAGGCAGAAGGCGAGGAACAGGATGAGCATACTCATTGGGGAGCCTCCGCGGAAAAGATTATCTTAAGGCGCCGATAGATCTTGCCCAGCTCCACGATACCGGTGAGGGCGCAGCTAATGGGCAGGAGAGCGTAGAGCCACTTGAAGGGGATCTCCAGGCCGGGGGTGAGCAATTCACCCGATACCGCTATCCAGCCGAGCGAGTATTTGAACACGACCGCCAGTATGGCTATGACTACCAAGGAAACGAGTATGCGAAGCGCGGCCGCGCCGCGGGCCTTGAGGCGGTCGTAGATGAAATCGATCTCTATATGCTCCTCGTCGCGGGCCACCATAGCCGTGCCGAGGAAGGTCGTCGCGACGAAGAGCACGGAAATGAGCTCCTCCGACCATACGGTGGTGATGGAAAAGACGTAGCGGAAGAAGACGGATACGATGACGACGAGCGCCATTACGCCCATCAAGGCGGCGCACAGCGTGCGCAACGCGCCGTCCAGGAATTTGGCGGCCTGGAATTTCATGCAGGGACTCCTCGTAAAGGCGGCGTATTGAAAACCGGGAGGCGCAATAGGCCGGCTACGCGCTTCGCGTTAGCCTGACGCGCGCCTCCCGGACTGGCTGGATTTACTTAGCCGCTGCCTTGATAGCGTCTATCTCGGCCTGGGTGGTAACGCCCTCGGCTATGAACATAGCGTATACCTCGTTCGCCTTGTCTTTAAAAGCCTGGCGCTGGGCCGGCGTGAGCTCGGTTACCTGGAGCGCGTTCTTCATCACCTCGAAGGCCTTTACGCCGGCTATCTTGTTGAGCTGATTGTTGTACTTCATCGACTCGACGGCGGCGTCCTTGACGATCTTCTGGTACTCGGGCGAGAGGGACCTGAACCACGCGGGGTTCACGTTAAAAGGATCGGGGTGGAACTGATAGTCGACCACGGTCAGGTACTTCTGCACTTCGTAGAATTTCATCGCCTCGATATTCACGAAGGGATTTTCCTGGCCGTCGGCGACGCCCGTCTTCAGGGCCATGTAGGTTTCGCCGTAGGGTATGGTCACGACATTGGCGCCGAAGGCTTCCAGGGTTTTCACGATGGTCTTGACGCCGGGGGCGCGTATCTTGAGGCCCTTCAGGTCCTCGGGCTTGACGATTGGGCGCGTGTTGTTGGTTATCTGGCGGAAGCCGCCGGCATCGCCCGTGGTAAGCACGAGGAGGCCGTTCTTCTCGGCCTCGGCGGCGATTTTCTCGCCTATGGGGCCCATGGTTACCTTCTCGAGCCCATCCAGGTTGTCGAAGAGGAAGGGCAGGGTGTAGGTAAGGAGGCGGGGAGATACGCGCTCGAAGAGGCCGCCGCGGGTGGCTTGCAGGGTGCCGAGCTTGGTGGCGTCGAGCATGGCCGCCTCATCGCCGAGCTGGGCGGCGGGATAAATCTCGACGATTATGCCCTTGTTGGTGCGGGTCTCGACGAGCTCCTTGAATTTTAGCAGGGACTCGTGGCGGGGATGGGTAACGGGCTGGGCATGGCCGATCTTCATGATGATGGGCTTGGCCACGGCAGTGGGGGCCGCGGCTTCCTTGCTTCCATTGGCGAACAGTGCGGGCGCCAATAGGGCGGCGATAAGGACGGCTACGATAAACTTCTTCATTGGATCCTCCTTGGCGGCCATAGCGGCCGCCGTGTCCCCATCGTAGACCCGGCTTGAGCGGCGCGCGTTTTAGCTTGATGCGTTCTCTTTAGGATTCTTGCTCGGGGCGCCGCGATCGAATTAGGGCTTTCGGCTGTTTCTTAAGGACGGTGAGCGCCCGGTATTCTGACGGGCTCATGCCCTCGCGCCGCCTGAAGGCGCTCGAGAAATACGTGGGGTCGCCGAAGCCGGCCATGTCGCAGATACGCTTCATGGGCAGGGAGGGATCCGCCAGCAATTCCTTAGCCCTCTCCATCCGTTTTGCGCAGAGGAAGTCGGTAAAGGTGCTTCCGGTAGCCGCGTGGAATACCCGGCTGAAGTGGAACTTGCTCATGCCCGCGGCGACGCTGGCGTCTTCGAGCGTTATGGGCGTATGCCAGCGCTCGGCTATAAAGGCGAGCGCGGCGTCGACGGCCTTGCGCTGCGGGTCCGCCTTGAGCCTGGCCAGCTCCTCGGCGTAGGAGCGGGCCGCGGACAGGAGGCTGGAGATCG
>JBGSKZ010000710.1:0-1023 GCA_041741035.1 Treponematales bacterium | reverse complement strand
TGCCCCGCGAGCTGGCTCGGCGCCTGGGCAAGAAAAACCTGGCGCTCGCGCTCGACCTGAACGCGGCCCACTTCTGCCGCCCTCAGTCGATCGAGGGCGCGGAGACAGGAACCGCGGCGACCGGCGAGTACAAGCTGGCCGATCGGCCCGATGATTTGGCGCGCTTGGCGCGCGTCGCCAGCGGCGCCTTGGCGGAAATTCAGATTTAGGCAGCAAGGCGCCCAAAGGCGCGTTATACTGACGTTCAAAGCGCGCATGCGCCGGGCGATCCTCAAGGGATGCCCGGGAGGCGCGCCTCCGCGGCCGAAAGGCGCGGGATATAGCCGGCGCTAGATGGCCGACGAGAGGAATCATACAATGAACGACGGAAAGTGCGCCCTGGTAACGGGGGCGAGCATGGGTTTGGGCGAGGCCTTCGCGCGGCTCTGTGCGGCGCGAGGCAAGGACCTGCTTTTAGCGGCGCTGCCGGGAAGCGGGCTGCCGGATCTGGCCGCCGAGCTGGCCGGCCGATACCCTATTCGGGTAGCCTACCTTGAAACGGACTTGACCGATGCCGGAGCCATAGGGCAGTTGACGGAGCTCCTGAGATCCCGGAGCCTGCGCCTCGACCTCGTCGTCAACAACGCCGGCATAGGCGAGCCGGGCAGTTTCTCCGGCTTTCCCCTGGCCTACCACGAGGATACGATAGCGCTGAATATTACCGCGCTCACCCGCCTCTGCCGCCTGGCTGTAGCCGAGTTCGGCGACAGGGAAGGCTGCGGCATACTGAACGTGGCCAGCCTAGGCTCGCTCTACCCCATGCCGGGCATGGCCGTATACGCCGGCACCAAAAGCTTCGTGCGCTGCTTCACTCTAGCGCTGCGCGAGGAGCTGGAGGGCAGGGTCCGGGTGTCCGTGCTCTGCCCGAACGCCTTCGTCACCACGGCGGAGTCGGCCGACTACATAGCCGGCTGCGGCCTGGCGTCGCGGCTGGCCTGCCTGAGCACGGAGCGCATAGCGCGCGAGGGGCTCGACGGCCTCGAG
>JBGSKZ010000709.1:0-1228 GCA_041741035.1 Treponematales bacterium | reverse complement strand
GCGCGGCGCCTGCGTGCGCCCGGGCGCCGTCATCATGCCGCCGTCCTTTATAAACGTGGGCGCCTACGTAGGCGCTGGCAGCATGGTGGACAGCCACGCCCTCGTGGGTTCCTGCGCCCAGATAGGGGAACGGGTGCACCTGTCGGCCGGAGCCCAGATAGGCGGCGTGCTCGAGCCCGCGGGAGCCCGCCCGGTCATCGTGGAGGACGGCTGCTTCATAGGCGGCCTGACGGGCCTGTTTGAGGGCGTCGTAGTGCGCGAGAACGCCGTGCTGGCCCCCGGCACCATTATCAGCGCCTCCACCCTGATCTACGACCTCGTGCGGAATACCGAGCTCAAGGGCGAGGTGCCCGCGGGCGCCGTGGTAGTGCCCGGTTCCCGCCCCGCGCTCTCGTCCTGGGCGCATGAGCGCGGCATAACCTTGTACGCGCCCTGTATAGTCAAATACCGAGACGCGAGCACCGATGCCGCCACCGCGCTGGAAGAGGCGCTGCGATGACAGCCTGCGCCTCCCGCCTGGCGGGCATAGCCCTCTCCCCCATACGCGCCATGAACGAGGGCGCTCCCCCCGGTACCGTTTCCCTGGGCCTCGGGGAGCCGGGCTGGCCCCTGCCGGCCGCGGCATCTAAGGCCTTGTCCGCTAGCGGCTCCTCCTGCCCTTATGGCCCCAATCAGGGCATAGCGGAACTCCGAGCGAGCCTTGCGGCCTTCTACGGCGTGGCGGAAGAAAGCATCATGGTAAGCGCGGGCAGCCAGGCCGCGCTCTTCGCCCTCTTTCAGGCTTACCTCGAGGAAGGCGCGGCCGCCCTCATTCCCGATCCGGGCTTCATAGCCTACCCCATATTAGCTAAGCTCGCCGGAGGCGGAAGCGTACGTTTCCCCCTGTCCCCCGCGGGAACCCTCGACACGGAATCCTTTATAAAGGCGCTGGACGACGAACCTGGCATACGCCTCGCCATCATTAACCACCCGGGCAACCCCACGGGCGGCGGCGCGAGCCTTGAAGCCCTGCGCGCCGTTGCGGATGCCTGCGAACAGCGCGGCGTGATGCTACTATCGGACGAGGTATACCGCGAACTGTATCTGGGCGAGCGGCCGGCGAGCCTGCGGGACGCGAGCGGCTACGGCATCGTGCTATCGTCCCTGAGCAAGGCCTTCGGCGCGCCGGGCCTGCGCGTGGGCTGGGCCATAGGAGAGCCCGAACTCCTGGCGCCCGCGCGCCTTATCC
>JBGSKZ010000708.1:0-5995 GCA_041741035.1 Treponematales bacterium | reverse complement strand
CCAGGTGCCGCACGCGCAAAAGCAGCGCCAGGTCGGCCTCCGACCATTCGCGCCGCCCGAAGGCCGTGCGCTGCGGCGAAAGCAGCGGCAGCTCCTTTTCCCAGTACCGAAGGACGTGCTCGCCGACGCCGATGAGGGCTTCCACGTCCTTCGTGCCGTAGGGTCCGCCCATGGCGCTAGGACCTTTCGAGATCCTCGAAGCGCTTCCTCGACGCGCGCAGCTCCAGCTCCACCGGTATGAGGGAGTAGCCGAGCTCGGAGCGTATCTTGTTCTTCAGGAAGGAACGGTAGGTATCGCCTACGGCGTCGGGCCGCGTCACGAAAAAGGCGAACTTGACCGGGTTTACGCTGGTCTGCGTGGCGTAGCGGAATTTAAAGCGGCCCTTCGAGCTCATGGGTGGCGGATTGGAATCCACCCAGTCTCGCGCTTCCTTATTGAGCTTACTCGTCTCGATTTTCTTGGTAAGCTGGGCGTACACGGTAACGATAGTGGACAGAAGCTTGTCTATCCCCTCGCCTTCCCTGGCCGATAGCGGCAGGATGGGCGCGTAGGCCATCTGCCCGAAGAAGAACTGTATGCGGTCCTTGACCGCCTCGAAGGTGTTCTTGATCGTGGGCATGGCGTCCCACTTGTTCAGCGCGAACACCACGCCGCGGCCTTTGTCGGTGGCCAGCTTCACGATCTTCTTATCCTGGTCCGACAGGCCTTCCACCGCGTCTATCATGAGCACGACCACGTCGGCGCGGTCCAGGGTCTTTATGGCGCGGTTTACCGAGTAGTATTCCACGGACTCGGTCACCTTCGCCTTGCGGCGCATGCCGGCGGTGTCGAGCACGGTGAAATTCCTGCCCTTCCAGACGAAGCGGCCCTCCACCACGTCGCGCGTAGTGCCCGGCATGTCGCTTACGATAGAGCGCTCCTCGCCCAGGAGCCTGTTAAGGAGGGTGGACTTGCCCACGTTCGGCTTGCCCATGATGGCCAGGCGCAGGTCGTCGCGCTCCTCGCTCAGCGGAGAGGCCTTGGACCAATCCATTTTGGACAGGATGAGGTCCTCAAGCTCGCCTATGTTGCGGCCATGCTCGGCGGACACGAATATCATGTCCTTATAGCCCCAGGACGCGTGGCTCCAGGCCCGCGCGTCGCGCTCGGGGCCGTCGGCCTTGTTCACCACCACGACTACCTTGCCCGCGTACTTGCGCAGCTTAGCGGCGAATTCCTCGTCTTCGGGGGTAATGTTCACCGCGTCGAGCAGGAAGAGGACCAGGTCGGCTTCCTCGATGCGCTGCCAGCTTTTGGCGGCTACCTTATCGTCCATATCGTCGCGCTCAAGCTTAAGGCCCCCCGTATCGACGAGCATGACGGGCATATCGGCCTCGTCGCTCTGCCAGATGGCCTCTATGGGGTCCCGGGTAACGCCGGGCTTGGGGTCCACGATGGCTTTGCGCCGGTGGAGCAGTCGATTGAACAGGGTGGATTTGCCGACGTTGGGCCTGCCGGCCAATGCCACTACGGGCAGTCCGGTCCAGCGCTGTTTACGGTCGTCGGGGCTATCGGACTCGCCGTTGTCCGCGTCTATGCGTTCTTCGTTCATACTCATTCCTTTGAGGGGTCGGGGGCGACTATAGCACGAACGCGGCCTGCCTTCCTATACGGCGCGGGCCGCGGGCCGTCCTTGGAAGACAGCGGCTATTCGTCTTGCGCTATGAGGGCGCTCAGCCTGTTCTTGAGGTAGGCGTCCGCTTCCCGGTGGCTGCCGGAGGCGAGCACGTCGGCGGCTATGGCGTTCGCCTCGGCCTTGGTAAGCGCGCGTATGACGCGCTTGACGAGGGGCACCGATACCGCGGACATGGAGTACTCGTCCAGGCCCATGCCCAGGAGCACGACGGCGGCGTAGGGATCGGCGGCCATCTCGCCGCACATGGATACCGGCACGCCCTCCGCGTGGCCGGCCTCGATCACGTTATGCACGAGGCGCACGATGGCTGGGTGGAAGGGTTCATGCAGATAGGCCACGCGTTCGTTGCCGCGGTCCACCGCTATGGTGTATTGGATGAGATCGTTCGTGCCTATAGACAGGAAATCCACCTTGCGGGCCAATATGTCGGCTATCATCGCGGCGCTGGGCACTTCGATCATGATGCCCACGGGAAGGTCCTCCCTGAAGGCCTGTCCGCGCTTGGTACATTCCTCTTTTGCCTTATCAAGCTCCGCGAGGGCAGCGTCTAGCTCGTCCGGGCCGGATATCATGGGGAACATGATGCGCGCGTCGCCATGGGCGCTCGCCCGCAGTATGGCGCGCAGCTGTATCTGGAAAAGCTCCGTGTCGGCCAGGCAGTAGCGTATGGCGCGCCAGCCTAAGAGGGGATTCTTCTCCTCGCCCATGACGAGCTCGGGCACTACCTTATCGCCGCCCACGTCGAGCGTGCGTATGGTTACGGGGCGGCGGCCCATGGCCTCGAGCACCCTTCTATAGGCGGTATACTGGGTTTCCTCGCTGGGAGGCCTGCCCGGCTGCAGGAACAGGAATTCGGACCTGAAGAGCCCCACGCCGGCCGCGCCGTGCCTGAGCACCGCGTCGGTCTCCTCGGGCACCTCTATATTAGCCTTGAGCGTCACCTCGTGATCGTCGAGGGTGCTCGCGGGCAGCTTGGCTATGCTCGCGAGCCCCTGCTCGCGCTCGATGCCGCGGGCGCGTATGCGCTCATAGCGGGCGAGCATGTCAGCGCCCGGCTCGACGAGCACGTCGCCCGAGCCTCCGTCCACCACGACCAGCTCGTTGCTGTGCACGGTGCGCGTGGCGTTGCCGAGCCCGCAAACGGCCGGTATCTCGAAGGCGCGCGCCAGTATGGCCGTATGGCTGGTCTTGCCGCCCTTGTCGACCACGAGCGCTTTCACCCTCTTCCGGTTCATGCCTATCATATCCGAGGGCAGCAGGTTATGCGCGATGAGCACGATATCGCGCGTAAGGTCGGCCAGCGAAAAGCGCTCGCGGAACATGAGATGGTTGAGTATGCGGTGGGTAATGTCGTGGACGTCGGAGCCCCGCTCCTGCAATACCGGGTCGTCCAGGCCCTCAAGCCGCTTGACCACGGTTTGGGAATACTGGTGCAGCACCCATTCTATATTGAGCAGGGACTCGCGGAGCGATATCTCGATGGCGTCCATGACTTCGGGGTCGTCGAGCATGAGCAGGTGGGCATCGAAAATGGCGCTGTGCTCGGAGCCCATTTCCCGCAGGGCCCGGTCGCGGAGCACGGTTATATCCTCGCGCGCGCGCTCCAGCGCGACGAGAAAGCGTTCCCATTCGGCGTTCACGTCCCCGTCGTCGAGGGCGTAACGGGGTATCGTCGGCTCCTCTTCGTCGAGGAACACGAATGCGGGCGCTATGGCTATGCCCGGAGACGCCGGAATGCCCTGGAGCTTTCTCATCGTAGCACTATGGTAGCTGAAAAGGGCGCTGCTGTCAAATTGCGCTAATTAAGCACCGTCATGGGATTGAGCGTTCGCCCGTACTTGTTGACCGTGAAATGCAGATGCGGTCCCGTGCTATAGCCCGAGCTTCCCACCCTGCCTATGGGGGCGGACTGGCTTACGCGCTGCCCCGTCTTTACCAGAGTGGAAGACAGATGCGCGTACATGGTGGAATAGCCCGAATGGTGCGAAAGCAGGATGTAGTTGCCCGCGACGGTGGAGTAGCCCACGGCGCTCACGACGCCCTCCATGGCCGCGACTACGGTCTGCCCATGGGCCGCGCCTATATCCAGGCCGGTATGGAAGGATCGGGAACCGGTGAAGGGATCGTTGCGCCATCCGTACCAGCTCGTTATCCAGCCGCGGAGCGGCCAGCGGAACAGGTCACCGTTGATCTCCCGCAAGGTGAAGCTGGACAGCCTCGCGTCGGGTAGGAAGAGGGACAGGCCGGGGGCTATGGCGCCGCCGCTCAGCCCATTGGCCTCTACTATGCGCTCGCCCGATATCTTGTAGGCCTCGGCTATCGATTCCACGCTGTCGTTGGCCCTTACGTCGTAGAGTATGCCGTTCATGGACGGGATCTTCAAATACTTGCCTATGGACAGCGCCCTGGTATTGGTGATGCGGTTAAAGGTGACGACGCTGTCTACCGTTACGCCGTAAATCTCGGCGATTTGGGACACGGTATCCCCCTTCCGCACCTTGTAGACGAGGTAATGCAGACCCTCGTCCGGCGGCGCTTCCTCGTCCACCAAGGACAGGCCGGCGGCGAATTCAGCCCCGGCGAATTCGGAAAAATCGGCGGCGCCCATATTATCCTGGGCTAGGGGCGCGTAGCCCGCGTTGGAGCCGATGAAGGTAAAGCCGAAAACGAACAGGGCCGCCACGTGCAGGGCCCAACGCGGAGACACGCGGGAGAGCAGGCTGTCTTCATGTCCTATCCTTCGTCGTCGTGCCTTCATAACGCTCCCATGCTCCAGTATAGCCGCTGAACGCAGATTGTAGCCTCTTTGGCCAAGGCTTGTAAACGGAAAAATCGGGCTAAGCCTCTACGCGGCCCTAAAATCCTCAATGGGGCAGTATGATCACGTTCACGGAAACGCCCAGCGCTTCCGCCTTAGCGGCTACCTTGGCCTTGTCCACCCTGCCCCTGGGCAGGGGATGCGGAGGGGCGTCGCCTATGAGCACGATGGCCCTGGTATCCGCCGTCCAGGCATACGCGTTCAGCGCCTCGTAGAGGGCCTCATACACCGCCTCGGGTATATCCCGGCCGCCCCGCACTTTCACGCTGTTCACGGCGCTCGTGAACGAGGCGGCGTCTGAGGTGAATTCGAAGCGCTTTACCACGTACTCATCGAAGTAATCCTTGTAGAGCACGAGGCCCAGCCTGAATACCTTGAAGCGCTCCGTGCGCTGGGCCACCATGCGAGGCAGCAGTTCCTTGACCGCGTCAATATCGTCCGCCATCGAATCGGTGGTATCGATGCATATGACGAGCTCAAGCTCCTCGCCCGACAGGCCGTCCAGGATACGGGCGAGCACAGGCACGATATCCTCTTTGCCCATGGAAAATTCGCTTATGCCGCCCGTGGCCTCGGCTATGCCTTCGAATGAGCGCACCGTCTCGGGCATATAGGCGCTCAGGTCCGGCTCGGCGGCCGCTTCGGCCTCCGGCGCGGGCGTCGGCCGCTCGAAGGGGCGCTGCGTTAGCGAAAGCACGAAGGGATTATCCAGGAAGGCCCCCGCGTAATCGGCATAGGGCAGGGCAAAAGCGCGTATATTGATGAAGCTGCCGTCGGCTATGAACTCGCGCCCGTTGCGGCTCCACGCATAGCCCCAGCTCGCTATCCAGGGTATGAAAATGTGGAAAGCCGAGCCGAATTGGGCGTCCGGTTCGGGCGACGAGTCGATGAGCGAATATATGCCGGAAGCCGGATCCATGAAGGCCCCGTCGAGCTTCCTGGGCTCGTCGCCGTTTATCGGGTTCCAGGCTTCCGCGCGGTAGGCGTAATTGTCGGCTTTGCCCTGCGGGTCTTTGGTGGTTTCCGTGAGGAGGACGCTACCCATGCCCGGCTTCGCCCGTATGAACAGGTGGTAGCCTTCGTCGCCGCGCTGCTCCGCCCGCAGGTCTTCCGGCCCCACGCGCAGGGCTTGGGCGCGGGCGAATCCGGCGAGACAGAACGATACGAGCGTAAGCGCCGCGACGCGGGCCAGGGTGCGCATACCTTGAATATCGGTCCCCGGGAGCCGCGCTATAAGCCCGATGTGCCTTCGCTCAAGGCGGCCCTGTTCGCCGTCACCAGCGCCTCGAAGTCCTCGGCGCTCAGCGCGGGAACTGCCTCGTCGAGGGCGAAGCGCAGTTTCTGCAGGAATATGCGATACGCGGCGTCGCGCAGCCGCGCTTCGTCCAGGCTTCCTTCCGCGAGGGCGGCGAGCAGGCCGTCTCGTATGGAACGCGCTTCCTTCGCGCCGGATACCATGAGCATATCGGCCCCCGCTTCCAGCGCGGAGAGCGCGGCCCGG
>JBGSKZ010000707.1:0-1979 GCA_041741035.1 Treponematales bacterium | reverse complement strand
TTCCGGCGCCTGCCGCGGGCTGGGCTCGGCGGCTTCCAGCGCCGAGTCCAAGGCCACTTTCCAACGGCCATAGGCTTCATCGTAGAGCGGGCCGAGGGCAGCGTTGGGTTCGAAGCAGGTACCAGCCCGTACCATGGTGGCGGCGGCGCCGGCCAGGTCCGCGTAATAGCCCAGGGCGCAGGCGGCGGCGCAGGCGTCCCCCAGGGTCTCGCTCTCGGGGGTATCGGGCACTTCTACCGGGATATTTAATACGTCGGCCTTCAAGTCGCACAGCGAGGCGTTGTGGGCCTGCCCCCCCGAACAGCGTATGAGTGAGGGACCTTCCCCGCCTTCCTGCATGATTTCACAGACCAGGCGCAGCCCATAGGCCAGCGACTCAACCACGGCCCGAGCCAGTTCCTTGCGGCCGTGTCGCAGGGCCAGCCCGGAAAACCCTCCCCTGAGCTCGGGCCGCCAGAGCGGGGCCCGCTCGCCGGCCAGGTAGGGCAGGAAGAGGGCGCCGTCGGCCCCAGGCGCTACGCGTTCGAAATCCCCGAACACCGTATCCCCCTCCTTATCGCCATAGCCCGATACGCGGGAGAACCATTCCAGGGCTTTGCCGCTGGCGGAGAGGCCTCCCGACTGGTTCCAGAGTCCGGGCAGGGCGTGGGGCAGGCTGAAGAGGCGCTCGTCTTTAAAGGGAAGCAGGGCGCAGAGGTTCAGGGCTTCGGAACTGCCCGAGCGGTCGCAGGCTATGCCGGGGAGGGTAGCGCCGGAGCCTACCAGGGCCGCGAGGAAATCAGGGAAGCCGGCCACGATAGGAGTGCCCGCCTTGAGGCCGAAAGCGGGCGCGCTTAGGCGGCTTACCTTTCCTATGCGTTGCCCCTGCGTCGCGTAGGGCGGGAAGAGTCCCGCCTCGATTCCCATGGCCGCCGCGCTCGGCAGGTCCCAAATATAGCGCTCGTAATAAGGGTCGGGCAGATAAGATACGGGGTCGGCGCCCAGGAGAAACGCCAGGTATTCCGGCGCGGAGAAGAAGCGCTCGGGCCTACCTCCGCCGCGTTCGCTCTCCTCGAGCAGCTTGAGGGCCTTGGGCAGATAGAAGGACGGGTCCACCGGGCGGCCTATCCGGGCGGCTATACGCTCCGCCTGATCCCGCGCGCTGCGGTCCATCCAGGAAAGGGCGCGCCCGAGTGGCAGCCCGTTTGAGCCGACGGCCACCAGCGTGGGACCGTTGCCGCTTATAGCTATGGCCTCGATGGCGTCCGCAGGCTTGCCCGATTGCCGCAGAGCGAAGCCTATGGCTAGGGCCGCCGCCTTGGCCCATTCCAGGGGGTCGGCATAAGCCACTCCGGGAGCCTCGCCCCCGTAGAGCCCCACTTCCGCCCTGCCCATGCCCAGCCTGCGCCCCGTTTCGTCGAAGAGGCCGCACTTTAAGGCCGAACTGCCGAGGTCTATGCCGCAGAGCATGTCAGGAACCCTTCGCCACGAGGAGCCGCACGTCGCAGCGATCCGACCAGCGGCAGTTGGCGCAGGCGGCCCCGGGGCAGTCGAAGAAGTCGCGCACCTTGTCCAGCTGCTCGATATGCCAGGATAGATCCTCTATATAGCCGTCCAACGCGGCGCGCTTGCGCTCCGCGTCCTGGAGGCGCGCGCGGTACTTCTGGGCCAGGCTCATGCGCACCGAGTCGCCCGTCCTGTCGTTTTTAGCCAGATCGAAGAGCTCGCGAATTTCCGCCAGGGTAAGGCCATAGTCCTTAAGTTGCTGAATGCGCTTGATGCGTACCGCGTTGCGTTCGGAGTAGCGGCGGTGTTCGCTGCCGTCGCGGTCGTCGGACTCAAGGAGCCCCAGCTCCTCGTAATACCGTATCGCCCTTGCCGTTATGCCGAACATGCGGGCAAGCTCGCCTATCTTGTATGATGCTTCGTCGCTCATGGAATTGACCTTTAACGTAAGCTTTGCGCCGCGAAAGCTTCCCTCGGCTCTAGGCTTAGGATAT
>JBGSKZ010000706.1:0-4372 GCA_041741035.1 Treponematales bacterium | reverse complement strand
CGTGCAGCCTGGGGTCTTCGCGCGCGCGCTCATAGACGCGTTGCGCCAGGCAAGGCCGCTTGAGGCCCTCGCGCGCGGCTTGTCGCTTAATTAGCTCGCTGAATTTTGTCTCTATCGTAGGCGGGGAGCGGCTGGCGCGCTTACTGGCTCTATAGAAGAATCAAGCATGGAGCCGAATTTCTCTGCCTATCCTCGTTGCGCCCGCCACGACGATAGCCCTCAGGAGTATTGGGGCTATTGGCGCGCGCTAGGCTTTACGACGCCCTCGTCGTCGGTGCTTAGCTACAGCTATTTTGGGCCAACTCGAAATAGAAGCGCGCGCCTCCCGCGCTTTCATGCCGCAGTTCGCCGCCGAGCTGCTCCACGAGGCTCTCGGCCATGAGGAGGCCGAAGCCCTTTTCGTACCGGCCTCCGGGCAAGCCTTGGCCGTTATCGCGCACGGAGAACCGGAGAGTGCCGCCCTCGGCGTAAGCCTCCAGTTCCAGCAGGCCCTGTCTCCCGTCTGAAAAAGCGTGTTTCATCGCGTTGGTGATGAGTTCATTGAGCACTATGCCTATGCCCGAGAGGCATTTTGGCGATACGGGCAGGGCTTCAAGGCGTTTGCTTAGCCTTACGCGCGATGCGTCGGGAACGTTGGCGAGTATGTCGTCGACGATTTCATTTATGAAAGTATCCAGCGGCAGGTTCCTGCCTACCTCATCTTCGTAAATCATGGCGTAGAGCGTCATTATGCTATGCACCCTGCCGGAAGCGGCCTTGAGCGCGTCCTTAGCTTCCGGGCTGTGCTCAAGCATATCGGCTTGCAGCGATAGCATGCTCTGCACCATGGCCATATTGTTTTTTATGCGGTGATGCACTTCTTTAAGGAGTAGTTCCTTCTCCGCGAGCGCCTTATGCAATCCTTCATTGTCCACCGATTGGGCTCGAAGCCTCGTATGGGTGCCCGCTATGCGCAGCGCGCGGCCCTGCGCATCCCTGCTTAGGCAGCTGCCCCTCGATAGTATCCATCGCCACGAGCCGTCCCTGTCTTTCAGCCTAAACTCGAGGGAAAAATCCTCCAAGCCTCCATCCCGGCAATCCAGCGCGACCGCCCTTGACAGCTTCCTGTCTTCAGGATGCATGAGCTCAAGCCAGGCTTCAAAGTTTATAAGCGTCTCCGCCGGGGGATAGCCGAGCATGGCGAAGTACTCGGGGCTGCATAGGACTTCGTCGCGCGTAAGATCCCAGTCCCATACGCCATCCTTAAACCTGCTCGAAACATGTTTAATGCGCTCCAGGGCGGCGGAGCCCGTATCTTCCTCCGACGCGCCGAGCGCGGCGCCGTCGGCGGAGAAACGCGAGGCAAAAGTATTTCGGCAAGCGCTGAATGGTAGGGCTAAGGATAGGCTATACGCGTGTTCAAGGAAATTTGAATTGTTTTGTACCATTTTTGCCACCCATTACTCTTTGAATAGCAGTATCATGGGCGACTTTTTGCCAACAGGCAAGTTTTTTTTCTGTAACCGGTGGCTTACGATAGTCCTTGGACGCAAAAACAGCCGGGCTTTTGGCCCGGCTGCATCGATAGAGCGGCGGAGCGCGCTACGCCGGGTTCTTAGCCTTGAAATCCTGCATGAACTGCGCGGCGGTCTTTATATGCTCGAGGGTGGACGCGTTATAGGTGGAGAAGCGTATGCCCCCTACCGTGCGGTAGCCCTTGATCTGCACAATGCCGGCCGCCTTCGCGTCCTTGATGAATTTCTCTTCAAGCTCCACGCTCGGCAGGCGGAATACCACGTTCATCCAGGAGCGGGCGTCCAGGTCGACGGGGCCGGTGTAGTAGCCCGACGAGCCGTCTATCGTGGAGTAGAGGGTCTTCTGCTTGGCGTCGTTCACCTTGCCCATGGCCTCTAGGCCGCCGTTTTTCTTGAGCCAGCGCAGCACCAGGTTGAGCACGTAAATGGAGAAGCAGGGCGGCGTGTTGAACATGCTGTCGTTGGCGGCGAACACTTTGTAGGACATCATCGTGGGAAGGTCTTCCTTAGCCTTGGCAAGGAAGCCTTCCTTCATGGCCACCACCGTGACGCCCGAAGGCCCAAGGTTCTTCTGGGCGCCTGCGTAAATCATGTCGAATTTGGAGAAATCCACGGGGCGGCTGAATATGTCCGATGACATGTCGCATACGAGGGGCTTGCCCTTGGCGTCGGGGGTATAGTGCCACTGGGTGCCGAAGATGGTGTTATTGCTCGTGTAGTGGACGTACTCGGCGGCGGCGTTGAACTTTAGCTCGGCCTGCTTGGGTATGGAACGGAAGAGGCCTCCCTCAAGCTCCATGTTCGCCGGATGGCTGACGGAACCGAAGCGCTTGGCTTCCTTAATGGCCGCCTTGGACCAATTGCCGGTGTTTACGTAGTCGGCCGACTTGCCCTCGCCCAGGTAATTCATGGGCAGCATCAGGAACTGCGTGCTCGCGCCGCCGGTGGTAAACAGCACCTTCCACTCGGGGCCCATGCCCGCCAGTTCGCGGAACAGGTCCATGGTCTCGTGATGCAGGGCGTCGTATTCCTTGCCGCGGTGCGATACTTCCATTACGGAACAGCCCGTGCCGTTCCAGTCCAGCATGTCGTCGCGCGCCTGTTCCAGGACTTCCACCGGTATGGCCGCGGGGCCGGCGCTAAAGTTAATGACTCGTTTCATGGTCTGCTCCTTTTTTTGGGCGCCGCTTATTTGCCGGCGTATTTCTTTACTCGGTCGGTGATGCTGTCGCCCAAGCGCACGAGGTTTTCGGCGGTGCTCGCCCCGATATGGGGCGCGAGCAGGGCGTTGGGCGCGTCGAGCAGCGGCGAGCCTTCGGGCGGCTCTTTATAGAATACGTCCGCCGCGTAGCCCGCCAAGGCGCCGGATTTGAGCGCCGCGGCCACGTCTTCCTCTATGACCACCTGCCCGCGGCAGGTATTGATGACGCGGACGCCTTTTTTCATCGAGGCTATGGCTGCGGCGTTGATCATGCCCTTAGTCTCGTCGGTAAGCGGCGTATGGAGGGAAATATAGTCGGCCTCCGCGTATACCTTTTCAAGGCTCATCATCTCTGCGGCGTCGCTGGCGTTCACGTACTTGTCGTAGGCTATCACGCGCATGCCGAAGGCCTTGGCGCGCGCCGCTACTTCGCGGGCTATGCGGCCTATGCCTATGAGGCCGAGAGTCTTGCCCAAGAGTTCGCTGCGCTCGAGCTCTTTCTTGAGCCATTTGCCCTGCTTCATGGACGCGTCGGCGGGCGCTATATTCGCGGGCATGGCCAGCATCATGGCGAAGGCGAGTTCCGCTACGGCGACGCTGGACGCCTCGGGGGTGTTGTCTACGAGTATCCCCTTGGTTTTCGCGAATTCGACGTCAATGGTATCCACGCCTACGCCGCCCCGGATGACATACTTGAGCTTAGGCGCTTTTTCCATCATAGCCCGATCGACCTTGGTCTTGGAGCGCACGATCAGGACTTCGGCTTCGCCGATGCTCCCAATATCCTGGCTCACGGCGCCATAGGCCTCGAGGCGCTTGGGCAGGTCGGCCGTAAACGCGTCCGCTAAGAGAATAAGCATACAACCCTCCTTTAAGGTTTTAACGATGCTATGGGGCAAGCCTGAGCCGGGAGGCCCGGATTCAGGCCGGTTTGGAGCTGCTCCGCGATGCCAAAAGAGCCTGTCGATATATTAGGGCGAAAAAAAGGCATCGTATGAGATAACGAGCGTGACCGTCAGGCAATCTTACCATGACGGCGGGGAAAGTCAAGCTCGGCGGCCTTTATACCAGGTTAGCGCCGAGCACATCGGCGAGCGCCTGGGCATCCGTACGGAGCCTGTCCTTGGCGGCGAAGGGCACGCTGTCTACCATAAAGCTTTGGCCGTCTTTAAGGCGCAGGATAAGCCTGGCTTGGGAGCCTCGGGGCATCTTGTCGGGCTCGGGAAGCGTACGCTGGTCTACCTGGCCCTTGGCGAAGATATCGATATCCATGCCCGCTACGTCGTCGAACGAAAAGGAAGGTCCCTTGGCCAGGAACACCAGGCCTATGCGCGCCTGTACGGTCCTGTCCCGAGCGTTGAATATCCAGCGCTCTTCGTACAGCGCCCCCAGAGCGGGCAGGGCGACGAATATCCAGCCCAAGCCTATGCCGCCGGCCGTTAGGGCTCCGAGGGCCATGATGAGCGCTATGGCGCCGAGCGCGAAGCGGAAGGGCAGGCCTATGCCATAGGCAAGGCCCAGCGTGGCGCCGCCCTTAATGATTTTGCTCAAGCGAAGGGAAATAGTCATAGCTACCTTATATACTTTCACGTCCGGCGAGGCAAGCTCAAGCCGCGCTTGCCCCGTGCCCTCTCCGCTGTTAGAATCGAGCCATGCC
>JBGSKZ010000705.1:0-1857 GCA_041741035.1 Treponematales bacterium | reverse complement strand
GCCGGCGAGGCGCCCGAGGCCAGGGCGGGCATAGAGGCGGAGGCCGCGCGCGTAGCGGCGGCCGGCGTATCCCTTAAAGCCATACTCAAGGAACTGAGCGATTTGCGCGGCTTCGTCGAAGGCTCGGTCAAGGACAAGATTTGCGTTATAGGCTGGGTGGGAACCGGCACGACGGATATAGGCGTGAACCCCTTCTACGGCGATTATATAAACGTGGGAACCCACGCCGCGGTGGCTGACACCATACTCTCGCAGTCCTTTTTGGAGGCGGCTGAGCCATGGGCGGGCGTACTGGCCGCCTTCCTGCTCACGCCCCTCGTCATCCTAGGCATAGGGCGGCTTAAACCCGGCCTCCGCTCGGGCGTAGGCTTCGGGAGCATAGTCGCCACGCTAGGCCTGTCCTTCGCCGTCTTTGCCTGGAAAGGCCTGTACATACCCGCCCTGATGCCGGCTCTGGCCGTGGGGGCGGCGGTCATCACGCGAGAGATCTTCGACTACCTGAGCACGGAACGCGAGAAGAGCTTCCTGCGCAAGGCCTTCAATACCTATCTGTCCGGCGACGTGGTAGAGGAAATCATAGCCGACCCGAGCCGCCTCAAGCTGGGAGGCGCATCGCGGGACATGACGGCCCTTTTTACGGACGTGAAGGGCTTTTCCACCATATCCGAGCAGCTGTCGCCCGAAGCCCTCGTCGCCCTGCTCAACCGCTACCTCTCGGGCATGAGCGACGTGATATTGGACCAGAAGGGCACCATAGACAAATACGAGGGAGACGCCATCATAGCCTTTTTCGGCGCGCCGCTCGACCTCGCGGACCATGCCCTGCGCGCCTGCCGCTCGGCGGTGCTTATGAAGAGGGTCGAGGCCGAGATGAACAGGCTCTTCATGGCCGAAGGCTTATCCCCCACCCCGCTGGCTACCCGCATAGGCGTGAACTCCGGCAACATGGTCGTGGGCAATATGGGCACCGAGCGCAAGATGAACTATACCATCATGGGCAACGCGGTAAACCTTGCCGCGCGATTGGAAGGCGTCAATAAGCAGTACGGGTCCTGGATTCTGGCATCGCAGTCCAGCGTAAGCGCCGCGGGGGACGCCATAGTCGCCCGCCAGATGGACCGCGTGCGCGTGGTGGGCATCTTCGAGCCCGTACGGCTCTACGAAATACTGGAACTGCGCGAGAACGCGACGCCTGAACTCCTTGAGCTGATAGAACGCTTCCATGCGGGGCTTGAGGCCTTCGAGGGCAAGGACTGGTCAGAGGCCAAAACGCTCTTCAAGCGGGCTCAGGAGCTTTTCCCCGCCGACGGCCCCTCCGCCACCTATATTGAGCGCTGCGACAAGTTCATGAAAACGCCGCCCCTGAAGAATTGGGACGGCGTGTTCAACCTCACGGAAAAATAAGGCTTACGGGGCGTCGCCTTCGTCTATGACGGGGGCGCCCCAGGAGCGTAGCCTGGATTCTATGAAGTCCAGGCAGGCTTCGTGCTCGGCCTTGCCCCGGCCGCTCACCGCCAGGGCGTCCCCGAATTCCAGCATAATGGGGAGCTTGCGGCGCACCGGTCCGAAGCCGCGCATGATCATGGAATTGCCCCAGTAATCGGTCTTCAGCGCTACGGGCAGCACGGGCACGCCCGCTCGCGCGGCGAGCTTAACTCCCAGGCTATTGAAGCCCGAGCGCCTGAATTCGGGGGTGCGCGTGCCCTGCGGGAAGATGATGACCGACCTGCCGGCCGCCAGATGCCGAACGCCTTCTCTCATGACCGTATCGAGGTCTTTGCGAGGGTCGCTGCGCGTCACGGCTATGGGATCTCGCGAGCGCATGATGGGCCCCCATATAGGGCCGTGCAGAAGCTT
>JBGSKZ010000704.1:0-2135 GCA_041741035.1 Treponematales bacterium | reverse complement strand
CCGCAGGTTCATGGCCGGCCCGCTCGGCCAGAGGCTCGGCAGGCGGCTCGCCCTCCTGCCCGCATTAAGCCCGCGGGGCGAATTAAGCCGGCACATGGCTCTCATAGCCTTATCCGGACTAGGCGCGCTCGCGCTTCACGCGCCGCCCGCCGCGACGCTCATTCTCGCGCTCGCGCTCATCCTGCGCGAAGCCCTGCGCGCCCTCGCCTTTCTCGCCAGCGATACGCCAAGCCTGCGCCGCGTCCTCTACCTGCTAAGCCCCTCGCGTTGCCAAGGCCTGACCTTGAGCGCGGCCCTGGCGCTTGCCCTGCTCAAGGCTTCGCCCCTCCTGCTCTCCGCCTTGCTTAACGCCCTGCTTAGCGCCATCGCGTAGGCTGCCGCGGAGCATAAAAAACGGCCGACCCCAGGGGGCCGGCCGCCGCTGAACGCTATGGCTTAAGCCTTAGGCCCACTTTACCAGGCCGGGCAGGTAGGAATGCACCAGGTCGGGGTGCTTGGGCAGGACGCGCACGGCATAGCCGAGCTGGCCGGTCTGCTGGCACTTGATCTTTACCGCGTAATCGTAGGCGCCGCCCTGGAACTCGCCCGCCTTCATCTCCATGCGGCTGGGATTGTATATCTGGCCGGTGCTCGACACCGGGCCGTAGTACAGCTCCACGAGCAGCTGGTCGGGGCCTAAGGCTCCAATGCGCACGCGCGCCTCGACGCTTACCGAGTCGCCGCGCTCCATGACCGGCTTGGCGCTGCTGCGCAGGTCCTCTACCGTAACGGCGTACCACTCGTGCCTGACTAGGTCCAGGTACTTGGCCACGTCCTTGGCCGACTCGAAATTGCCAGCCTTAAGGCGCTTGGCATTCTCGAGCGCTGGCAGGTAGTACTTGTCCGTATACTCCATGAGCATGCGGTGGGTACAGAAGTGCTTGCCCGTATCGCGTACCGAATTCTTCATCAGCTTGATCCAGTCGCGGGGCAGGCCGTCGCGGCCGCGCTCGTAGAAGGTGGGCACGATCTCGCGCTCGAGCAGGTCGTAGAGCGCCTTGGACTCGATCTCGTCCTGCAATTCGGTGTCCGCGTACTCCTCGCCCTTGCCTATGGCCCAGCCCAGCTCGGGGTCGTAGCCCTCGTCCCACCAGCCGTCCAGTATGGAGCAGTTAAGCACGCCGTTCATGCCCGCCTTCATGCCCGAGGTGCCCGAGGCTTCCATGGGGCGGCGGGGGGTATTGAGCCAGATGTCGGAGCCGCTGGTCATGTAGCGGGCCATGGTCATGTCGTAATCCTCGAGGAAGATGAGACGGCCGAATACCTCGTCCTTGCGGGAGAAGTGCACCAACTCGCGAATGATCTCCTTGCCCGGTATGTCGTGCGGATGGGCCTTTCCCGCGAAGATGATCTGAATGGGCCGGTCCTTGTCGGACAAGAGGCGTATCAGGCGGTCGGGATCGCTTAAGAGCAGGTTGCCGCGCTTGTAGGTGGCGAAGCGCCGCGCGAAGCTTATGGTAAGGATGGAGGGCGAAAGCGCGTCGTTGGCGCGCACCAGGCCCTTCTCCGATACGCCCATGCGGCGCATTTGCTTGCGCAGCCTGTCCCGCGCGAAGGCTACCAGGCGCTCGCGCCTGCGCTCGTGGGTGCGCCAGAATTCCTCGTCGCTTATGCGGTCGATGCGGTCCCAAAGCTCAAGGTTCGTAGGGTCTTCCTCAAAGCGCGGGCCGAAGTAGCGGTCCAGGAGCTCGAGCATGGGCGACGATATCCAGGTGCGGGGATGCACACCGTTGGTGACGTGGCCAATAGGCACCTCCGCTTCCTCGAGCCCGGGCCAGAGCCCCTTCCACATCTGCCTGGACACCACGCCGTGGAGGTCCGCCACGCCGTTGGCGTAGGCGGACATTTTGAGGGCCAGCACGGTCATGCAGAAGGGCTCGGCCTCGTCGGCGGGCCGCTCGCGGCCAAGCCCTAAGAAAGTCTTCCAGTCCAGCCCGAGTTCAGCGGCCCAGCCTTTGAAGTACTTCTCGATGAGGTCTATGCCGAAGCGCTCGTTGCCCGCGGGCACCGGCGTGTGGGTGGTGAAGATATTCGTGGGCCAGAGGGCCTGCAGGGCCTGATTGAAGTTAAAGCCCTTCTCCGCCATGAGCTCGCGT
>JBGSKZ010000703.1:0-3733 GCA_041741035.1 Treponematales bacterium | reverse complement strand
GGCTCCGAATCAGGCGCGCCTGCCGCGGGCTTCGAGCCCCTCGACGACGACGAGCGCAGGCTCTTGGCCCTCGTCGTCCAGGCATTCAGCCTGCCTCTGGCCGGCGATGAGCAAGCCAAGGACGATGAATCCGGCGATCCTTCGGATAACCCAAAGGCAGATCGGGAAGATGACCCGTCCGCCAGGCAATAAGCGCTCTTCGATCTGGATGGCGAAAATGGGCTTGGCGGCCGGTGCTGCCGCGGCCGCGATGCAGGGACTTTTTATTTAGCTAGGCGCGGTATCACTAGGCTTTTTCCCCCGCGCAATAAATTCCAGGGCATCCGGCCCGGCTAACGGTTTTGAGTAATAGTAGCCTTGGATTTGGTCGCAGCCATTTTCAAGCAGGAAGTCGCGCTGTTCCTTATACTCTACGCCTTCGGCCACGACCGTCATGCCGAAGGATCGCGCCATCTGCAGTATGGCCGTTACCAGCTTGCTGTTCTTATCGTCCATAGGCGTGCCATCTATAAAACGCTTGTCGATTTTAAGGATCTCCGCCTCGAAGCTCTGAAGATAGCCTAAATTCGAATAGCCCGTCCCGAAGTCGTCAATAGCAAAGTCCACGCCGAGCTTTTTCAGCCTGTGGAAGGCCGTTAGGACGACCGGGTCGAGTTTCATGAGGAGGCCTTCGGTGATCTCCAGTTCCAGGGAAGGGCCTAAGCCGCTTTCCTCTACTCTGCCAAGCAACAGGTCAAGGAAATCCGCGTTGAGTATGCCCGGCGACAGGTTGAGCGATACCCGGAGCCCGTTATGGCTGCCATCATGGAGTCTGCGTAAAAATTCGAAGGTTTTTTCCAGCAATTGCAGGGTCAAGGTTTGTATCAGGGAGAATTTCTCCGTCAGGGGTATGAACTCCGCGGGGGAGACTATTCCCAAGCTGGGGCTGGTCCAGCGCGCCAAGGCCTCAAAGCCCATAGTCCGCCCGCTGGCCACGGCTACCCTAGGCTGGAATGCCAGGGTGAAGTCGTTCTCCTTGATCGCTCTCTGCAATTCTACCCTGATCGCTTCCTGCCGCAGATAGTCTTTATAGAGTCCCGGGTTGAAGGCGATGAAATGGCCTTTATTTTCCTCCCTGTAGTTGTGCAGGAGATTGAGGATGTTCCGGAATAATTGCCGTATGCTCGGCGCCTCGTCGGGGTAGAAGGAAAACCCGCCATGAAAGGTAAGCACGCCCTTGCCATGGTGATCGGCGAGCAGCCTTTGAATAATTCCGCTTAAAAGCGGCGTCTGGCTCGGCTCAGGCGCCAACGCTGCCTGCGGCGCTTTTGTCAGGAATATGAAGGAATTGCTTTCCACCCGGTACAAGGTCTTGAAGGTATCGGGCGCTCCATCCTCAATTCGCTCTTTAGCTAGCCGCTCAAGCTCGGGCACGTACAGGCGCAGTATGGTTTTCAACAGCGAATTCGTAGCTTCGACTCCGTCGGTCTCGTTAAGCGCCTCAAGCCCGTCCAGCCTGAACCCTATCATGGCCATGCGCTCTCCTGCAGGCCCTCTGTGGTTTTCTTCCCATTCCCGAATGTCCTGCTCCAGTTGAAGCCCGTTTGGCAGGCCGGTATCGTGATCGAAGTAGGCCAGCTTCCTAAGCTGCTCTGCGTAAGCGCGGGTGTGGATAAGCACGGTGCCCGCGATTTTACTGGTAATGAAGACCAAGGCCGTGGCGGAGGATAAGCCGAAAAGCAATACCCAGCGCATCGTCACGTAGAGCCCCTCGGCGTCGAGTTCCTGCGAAAATAAGCGTTCGGGGAATAGCTCGAAAATCACTATCGCGATTCCTATCAATGTCAGGCCGTACAGGAGTATCCTCACTTGAGACTGAAAGAACAGCCCGGAAATCATGAGGTAGATGATGGCCTGCACGAAAAAAATGCCCATCTGATGGGTTATGTTCCCCCTGCTGCTTAGCACGATCATGAGCGATAAAGCGAAGTTGGCCATCATAACCAGCGAGGGCAGGCGCAGGAAGGCCGCATCGGTCGCTTTTATCCTGAGCGCGGTAAGCAAGGCGCCGGCGTTCAGCGCTACGAGCAGGCTCCGAAACAGTATCATGGCGTCGCTCAACGGAAGAGCCGACCCGTAGTAAGCGAAGGTCGTTATCAAGCTCGCGCTGAACACGGTCAGGAAAAACGCGGATATCCAGATGAAGGTTTTCCGTATAAGTGCTAATTCAAATGCATCGGGTAACGAGTTCATACACGTCCATCCTTTGACGCTTGCCTTCCATCGCCGATCCGACTCGTTACCGAGCATTAGTCTGCGACGCAGCCGAATCGTGGCCTGTAGGTATAGGGCTTTCGCAAGCCTATCCTGATAATTGAGAGCAAAACATCGTAAAATCTAATAGAATAACTCAAGGTTAACAATAATTTAGAGCGATAAAAAAACGAAGCCGTAGTACCATAGGCTTAGCGCGCCGCCGGGCGTAGCCTTGAGCTAAGCCGGCTTGGCTCATGCGGGTTTTTTAGGAGAAGCTATGACACGCGCGATCCTGTTGACCGGGTTTTATATCAGCGTACCGAATCCTCTGGCTGGGCCGACTTTACGCGCAGGCGCGGAGGGTAGGGCATGAACTCCGCCGCGCCGCATATCCACCTTGCCTTCCGCTTTCACGTCAATTTCTACCATTCCTATCGCGGCGACTCGCTCGACGAAAAGGGTATAGGCAAGGACATACGCGTCATACGGGCTATACTCGACGACCTGGACAGCCTGGAAGCCGAAGGCGTTCCCGTGCGCTGCACCTGGGATATAGAGAACTACTTTTCGCTTGGGCAGTACCTGCCGCGCCACGCTCCCGACATTCTTGAGCGCATACGGTCTCGGGTAGCGCGCGGTGCGGACGAGGTGGAGCTGATGTCGTGGAATAACGGCCTGCTGACCGCGCATACCCGCGAGGAATTCCGCGCCGCCGTCTCCCGGGCCATTACCAATCCGGAAGGCTCCGGCGTTGCCGACATCTTTCCCTCCTGGGTGCCCATAGTCCGTCCTCAGGAGTGCATGTTCGCCTCGGCCCACATACCCGAGTATCGCGCGCTTGGCGTCGAGGTTTTATCCGTTTACTATAGCGCCATACCTTTTAACGGCTTCGGCTCCTTTATACCGCCTTTGCCGCTCGAGCGGCGCTACAACCCAATGAAGCTCGTGGATAGGGCCAGCGGCGCCAGCATGAGGCTGATGCCCGCGTGCAACCACGCCGACATCGTTGAGCATTGGGCCAGCCTCAGGCGCTGGCTCGTATCCATGCGCCGCGAGCAGCTCAGCCGAAGCGTTCGCCGCACAGGCGCGGCGGAATCAGCCTCGGCTTTCGGCGACGAGCAGGAAGCCGCGCAGGAAAGCGCGCCTGACCTCCTGCTGATCATCGATATGGACGCCGACGATAGCTTCTGGACGGGGATACTCCCGCCGGGTTTTTCCGCCTTCGCCCCGTCAGCCTGCGGCTTTAAGAGCCTCGTGCGGAGCGTCGCCGGCCTGCCCTGGCTGCGCTTTACGCGGCCCTGGGACTACCTGTCGACGCACGGCGACCTCGGCGAGCTGGAACTGGGACAGGACCTCGCCGATGGCGCCTGGGACGGTTATTCGTCATGGGCGGAGAAATGGGAAAACGCCGAGCTCTGGACCGTCGTAGCCCGGGCGCGCAGGGCGGACGAACTGGCTGCGCGCCTGGGGGCGAAAGCGGATACGGCTGAAGCTAGGG
>JBGSKZ010000702.1:0-3178 GCA_041741035.1 Treponematales bacterium | reverse complement strand
GCCGGCGAGGGCGACCAAGGCCAGGATAGCCGATACGGCCAAGGCGGTAATTCGGAAACGCCGCGGGGGCGTCAGGCGGAGGAAGCGGTCGGCCGAAGCCGCCCACAACAAGCGGAGCGAAAGGACTATGCCGGGGGATGGGCGGCCGTTTCGGGCCAAGGCTTGGGCGCGATAGGCCCGGGCAAGCCTTTCCGGAGCCTGCAGCCCCGCGGCTATTTGGGCTTCGCTTCGGCCCGCGGCTATCCCGGCGGAAAAGTGCTCGGCTATATCGCCTACTATATCGTCGCGTTCCGGATGGTCGGTTAGGGCGATCCTCAGCCGCCGCAAGTAATCCTTACTATTCACGTTCTGCCTCCATAAGCCTGGCCACCGCCCCCGTGAAAGCCTGCCACTCGGCGAGCAGGGACGAATATCGGGCGGACCCGCCCTCCGTTATGCGGTAGTACTTACGGGGCGGGCCGCCCGATGCCTCCACCAGATAGGTCTCTACCAGCCCATCGTCTTTCAGGCGGCGCAATAGAGGATAGACTGAGCCGTCGGCTATGGCGATGCCGGCCTCGAGGGCGCTGGAGATTTCGTAGCCATAGTAATCGCGCTTAACCAGCAGCGAAAGCACGCATAGCTCCAGTACGCCCTTTTTGAATTGTATGTTTATGGCCATTACCTCGCTATGCTAGCGCGAAAGCGGCCGGCCCGCCTATAGGCGCGCATCAGCGGCTTAGAGGCGGACATCAGCGGCCAAGCCCCTCGATGGCCCGCATGGCCATCTCGAGCGCCGGGTCCCTGCCCTCGAGTATATCCGACAAGGTTTCAGGAACCTCAAGGTCGGGAATAATGCCGCTAGCCATATAGTCGCGCCCATCCGGCCAAGTAGACTTAAAGCTGCTCAGCGCCAAGCTCCCGCCCCAGGGCAGGGGTACGGAAAGGCTCCCGCCGCTCCCCCCCGCGCTCGGCCGCCCGATAATGGCGCAGCGTCCTGCGCCGGCCAACTCCAGCGCCATGTCCTCCGCCGAGCTGTGGGTATGAGGCCCTATGAGAAGTACTAACGGCCCCTCGTAGCGTTTGCCCTTGCGCGGCTCCACCGTAGACGACTGGCTTACCCAGCTATAGGGATCCTGCCCCAAGGGAATCAGGGCCGGCGCGTACTGAAAGTATATACGCGGCGGAGTACGCAACGGCTCGCCGATGAGGCCGCTGACGATGGTGTGCATAATGGCGTCCGATCCGCCCAAATTGTAGCGCAGATCTATGACCATGCCCGGCATCGACGAAAGATCGGCGGAATCTATCAAGCCCAGGAACTCTTCGGCTATCGCTTCGTTTCCGGGCTGGAAATTAGGCAGCATGACGTAGAGGCTTCCATCGGGCAGGCGGCTGTACTCAAGCGAGGACGCGAATGACAGCTCCACGAAGCGATAGAGGAAAGGCCGCCCATCGTCTCCTTCGCTCGATCGGGTAAGCCTTACGGTTTTTTCCCCGCCGGCCTGGTCTATCAAATCCAGCGAGAGGCTACTGCCTTTCGGCCCATAAAACAGGTAGAAGACCAGCAGGGCTTCATCCGCGTGTTTCAGCCCCCGGCTATGGTACCGTAGGACCTGATCCTGAAAATACTCCCGTATGTCAGTTTGGCCGTTTACCCGCACTATCCTGTCGCCGGCCTTGATTCCTTGGCTGCGTATCTCATGCGTATCTGCCGCTCTCGCGATATAGAATTCGTCCCGGATTATCCTTACTTCGATAGGCGGGTTGTCATAATCCGGCCGGAAGCGCCCCCAGGGCGGCACTATTTCGGTATGCGAATCCTTGAGCAGGGCCACCAGTTCCTCAAGCGCCGCGTAGTATCCCGATAGGGAATCGGCGGCGATTACCCGCGGCAGCCAGGACTGTACCGTAGCGTCCCAGTCTAGACTCGCAAGCCGCTCGCGGTGCGGAAAAGCCCGGTTTACCTCCGCCCATACGGTCATCAAGCCGGTAATCTTCTCTTCAGTACTATTAGTCCAGGCCTCCGTAATTGACTCGGCGGCATCGTCGCCCCGTCCCCTATTCCGGATTTCCCCGCTAGTTCCATTCGGCAACTCTACGCAGCCATACAGGCAGGCCAAAGCGCAGAGGCTACAAAGCATAGCTCCATATTTCATACCTACTCCTTACGCGACCTCTTATCGAATGTCATGCAGCTATAGTTTACCGCATACTACCTTGTATTGCAATATAGTAAAGACTTTTTTTGTACTCTTACGCTTAGTTACCCCGAAGCTTGATAGAGGAGCGTTTATTGCCTGGCGGACGTGGCATCCTCCCGGTCTGCCTTTGGGTTATACGAAGGCTCGCCCGATTCATCGTCCTTGGCTTGCTCTTCGCCGGCCAGAGGCAGGCTGAATGCCTGGACGACGAGGGCCGAGAGCCTACGCTCGTCGTCGTCGAGGGGCTCGAAGCCCGCTGCGGGCGCGCCCGATTCGGAGCCAGCGAGCTCGGGAAGCGCCGCTGCCCGAGCGGCGTTGGTGGGGTGGGTATCCAGGGCGTGAGCGCCGGCCTCGGCCAGCTCGGTAAGCGCCGCCATCCTGCCTTCCTGATCCGCGGCGGCGCTAGCCCTGAACGCCGCGATGAAACCCTCCGGCTCGGCCGGCCTGAGCGTCCCCGCCTTCTTGCCGAAGAGCGACGCCGTAACGGCGACGCTCTGCAGCGATCCGGTCAAGGCGGCTTTACCGTATAGCTCCGCGGCCATTCGGTCGGCGCGCAGCTCTCGGTCCCTGCTCATGGCGGCGTCTATCGTGGAGAAGAATTCATGAAACGAAGCCAGGAAAAGCGCCGCCGGCAGCGAGAGTATGCGTACGACCGCTCCCACGCCCTCCCCGCCTCCGCCCGTCAGCCCCGACAGCGCCGCCCCTATGCCCCGGTACACGGGTGCTACCACGGTCGAATACAGCACGTCGTTGCCGGAGAAGTGGGCGAATTCATGCGCGAGCACGGCTTTCAGCTCCGCTTATTTGAGCTCGGCCAGCGCCGGGGCGCCCAGCCCGAGTATATCGCCCGACACTTCGCCGTCGAGCAGGCGCATGCGGCCGCGAGCGGCGAAAAAGGTCGGGTTGAAGTGAAGGATCACGTGGGAAGGAGCCCTGGCCCCGGCTTTGCCCGCCACGTCCGCTACCATGGCCGCGAGGCGCGGTCGCTCGTTCAG
>JBGSKZ010000701.1:0-2842 GCA_041741035.1 Treponematales bacterium | reverse complement strand
CTGCAGGGCGAACAGGCCTTCCAGCAGGGCCGCCGCTCCGGCCCCTTGAGTGACTTCGGCGGTGGTCATGGTCTGATAGCGGGCGACGTCGGAGGCGATGACCAGCCCGGACTCCGCCGCCCGACGGCCCATCCCCAGCATGCCGCCCACGCTGATCAGGGACATGGTGGCCCCCGCGCAGGCGTGCTGCACCTGGAAGGTGGCAAGGCTCGAAGGCACCGGCAGGCCGGAACGCTGCAGCATGCCCTGCACATAGCTGGAGAGGGGCTTGGAATGGTCCACGCCGGTCTCGGTGCCCGCCGCTATGTAGCGGAGGTTGGCTAGGGCCTTGCCCGAATTGTCAGCCATGAGCTCGTACGCCGCCTCAGCCGCCATCGTGGCGCTATCCTCTCCGGGAGCGGGAAAGCGTATCGCGCGCTGGCCGGTCACCGCCTTGGCGCGGTTGAAGTGCTTCTCCAAATTGGCGTCTTCCCCCACGCGCTTGGCTATAAGCTCATTCAATTCCATCTTCATCCTGGGAACGTATACCCGGATATCGCCTATTCCTACCTTCATGGTCTTCATCTTCCGCATCCTTTCCGCGGGCTTCGGCTTCTATGCGCTCGCTTATACTACAATATCAGTAATGTTTACCTAAAGTAATTAAGCGGGCGGCAAAAAGGCAAAGAAAATAATAAAATATTGCGTGCGCGCATAGAAAGCCATACGGCTTGCCTAATGCCGCGGAGAGCCCGATATTATTCCCATGAAATCTAACGAAAAACGGCGAGTAGCGGTAGTGGGCGGCGGCATAGGCGGCATGGCGAGCGCGGCGCTCCTGGCTAAGGACGGCTTCGACGTAAGCGTATTAGAAAGGAACGATCAGGCGGGCGGCCGTGCGCGGGTATGGAAGAAGGACGGTTTCACCTTCGACATGGGACCATCCTGGTACCTTATGCCCGAAGTGTTCGACCGCTTTTTCGCGCTCTTCGGCGAGAAGAGGGAAGACTGGTACACGCTCAAGCGCCTCGATCCCTCCTACCGGCTGCTCTACGGGCCTGGCGATAGCAGGGACCTGCGTAGCGACCCCGCCTCGGTAAAGGCCCTCTTCGAGAGCCTTGAGCCGGGTTCCGGCGTAAAGCTGGAAAAATACCTGGCCGATTCAGGCTACAAATACGACATAGCCATGAAGGAATTCCTCTATAGGGAATACCGCTCCATATTCGATTTCCTGAATAAGCGCATGATACGCGAGGGCCTCAAGCTCAAGGTGCTCGGGAACCTGGACGCCGAGGTATCCAGGATATTCAAGGACCGCCGCACGCGGCAGATACTCGAGTACGCCATGGTGTTCCTGGGCACCGCGCCTAAGGACGCCCCCGGGCTTTACTCCATCATGTCGCACGTGGACTTAAGCCAGGGCGTGTTCTATCCCCTGGGCGGCCTCGCGTCTGTGGCCGACGCCCTGCGGCGCCTGGCGGAATCGCGCGGCGTACGCTTCAAGCTTTCCAGCGAGGTGGAAGCTATAGACGTAGAGCGCGGGAAGGTGCGCGGCGTTTCGGGCGTCTTGCTGGACGCCGAAGGGGAGCCCACGGGGGAACGCTTTAGCGTGGACGCGGACATCGTGCTTGCCAACGCCGATTATGCCCACGTGGAGACGCGGCTGCTGGCGCCCGAATACCGCAGCCTCAAGCGGCGCTATTGGGAAAGCCGCGTCGTAGCCCCCACGCTCTTCGTCGTCTACTTAGGCCTTTCCAAGACCCTGCCCAGCCTGGCCCATCACAACCTGTATTTCCAGGAAGACTGGAACGGCCACTTCGACAGTATATTCAAGCGCCCGGCCTGGCCCCAGGATCCCTGCTTTTACCTTTCGTGCATAAGCAAGACCGATCCGGACATGGCCCCTCCCGGAGGCGAGAACGTCTTCCTGCTCGTGCCGGTGGCGGCGGGCCTTAAGGACGACGACGCCACGCGGGAAGCCTACGCCGACATGGCCATACGCCACGTCGAGAAGGTATCGGGAGAACACATACGGGAACATATCGTCGTAAAGCGCATATACAGCCAGCGCGACTTCTCCCGGGACTACAATGCCTGGAAGGGCACGTCCTTAGGCTTATCGCACACCTTGGGCCAAAGCGCCGTGTTCCGCCCGAGCATGCGCAGCAAGAAAGTGGAAAACCTGTACTACGCGGGACAGTATACCCACCCCGGCATAGGCGTTCCCATGGTGCTCATAGCCGCTGAAATCGCCGCCGGCATAGCGGCGCGGAGCTGAGCGCCATGGCCGACAGCGTACAGAAAAAAGTATTCAAGGCGGGCAGCACCACCTATTTCAATTCGAGCCTGTTTTTCTCCAAGGCGGTCATGCGGGACGTGGAAGTGCTCTACGGCTTCGTGCGGGTGGCGGATAACTACGTGGACGCCGTGCCCCAGGATGGCGAGGGTTTCGCACGCTTCGAGGCCGCCTATCGCGCCGCCCTTAAAGGCAGGCCCTCGGGCGACCCGGTGATAGACGACTACGTGGCGCTGGCCAAGAGGCGGCTCTTCGAGCCCGCCTGGACCGACGCCTTTCTCGACGCCATGCGGGCCGACCTGTCCAAAGGCCTGTACCAAAGCGAGGAAGAATTGCTCGCTTACGTGTACGGCTCCGCCGAGGTCATAGGCCTCTTCATGGCCCGCATACTGGGGCTGCCGCCCGAGGCCGAGCCCTCGGCCCGCCTCTTAGGCAGGGCCATGCAGATCATCAACTTCATACGGGACGTGGACGAGGACCGCCGCTACGGCCGGCGCTACCTGCCGGTGCAAGGCTCGCCCTACCCCGCCGATTGGCTGCCCAACGAGGAGGACGCCCGCGCGGACC
>JBGSKZ010000700.1:0-26842 GCA_041741035.1 Treponematales bacterium | reverse complement strand
GCCGCGCGCACGAAGTCTATAGCGCCCGGGAGCGCGTCCGCGGGGCCGAGCCCCGCGAGCGACTCGACGTACCAGGCGTTCTTCCGCGCGGAGAGCCTCTCCCGTTCGGAGGGACTCGCCTCAATGCCGCCTATGCTTAGGACTATGGACAGGCTTTCGTCCCTCGATACGCCTTTAAGCCGTTCGTTCTGTTCCGCGCTAAGCTCAAAGCCCAATTCGTGGGCGAGCCTGCGCCAAGCGCGATAGTGGAGTCCTGCGGTATCGACGAGGACGCCGTCCAGGTCGAAGATGTAGGCGATGTGGCGCATGGGAATCCTTTCTTCTATTGAAACTAACTCAGCCCTTTATAGCCGAGCTCATGGCGTTGCCGACGAATTGCCGTTGGAAGATCAGGAAAATGACGACCATAGGCAGCGTCGCCAGGAGAGAGGCGGCCATTAGGTATTGCCAATAGGTGTAGTAGCTGGATTTGAAGAAAGCCAAGCCTATGGTAAGCGTATACATTTCCTTGTTCGAGGTTACGATGAGCGGCCACATAAACTCGTTCCAAGCGCCTAGGAATACGTATATGCCCTGCGCGGCCATAGGGGCCTTGGCGTTGGGCAATACGACGCTGAAGAAGGTGCGCGGCACCGACGCGCCGTCTATGCGCGCAGCCTCTTCGAGGGCCATGGGGAAATCGATGAAGAACTGGCGCATGAAGAAGAGTATGCCCACGTTCACGAACTTGGGCAGCACTAAACCTTGATAGGTATTAACGAAGCCGAGGTCTATGAGCAGGGTATACAGCGGTATCATGATGGCGTTGGTAGGCACCATGAGCGTCGCGAGGAAGAGGGTGAACCAAAACTCTCGCAGCGGAAAGCGCAGGCGGGCGAACGAATAGGCGGCGAGGGTATTGAAGAACACCGTCCCGAGCGTTACCGCGGCCGCGAAGGCTATGGTATTCAAAAACCAGCGGCCCAGCCAGGGCACGACTTTGAATATCTCCAGGTAATTGGAGAAGGTAGCCCCTACCCCGAAGACTTTAAGCTTGAAGGGGTTTATATCCGGAGGCCATCGCATGATGTCGACGCCCGCCTGCTCGCCGGCCGCGTTTGGCGCGGTAAGCGGCGCCAAGGACACGAGGAAGGCCCACAGGAAGGGGAATACGCAGATAAGGGCATAGGCTATCAATATGGCCTTGCCGATGGCCGAGGCGACGGGGGAATCGCCTAAGCCCCTGCCCGGCAGGCTCATCCGGCCCGTGGAGGCAGCGGTTTTAGTAAGCGCTTTCACGGATTACCTTCCTCTGTATCGATGTAATGACCAGGATAATGACCATGAACACGGCCGCCAGCGCGGATGCGTAGCCCATGTTGCCGTATTGGAACGCGTTCTTGTATATGTAGAAGGCATAGGTGGCGTTACGCATGTTGGGTATAAGGAAATACACCTGGTCGAACACCTGCAGGCAGCCTATGGTCCCCATAATCACCACGTACAGGATCTGCGGCCGCAGCATAGGAAGCGTTATGCGGAAAAATACCGTGGCCGGAGAGGCGCCTTCGATAGCGGCGCACTCGTAGAGTTCGTCGGGTATATTCTGCAAGCCCGCCAGGAAGGTAATCATGAAAAAGCCCGCCGTGGTCCATATATTGAGCGCCATGACCGAGGGCAGGGCGGTAGCCGTGTTATTGAGCCAATCGACGGCTTGAAAGCCCAAGAGGCCAAAGAGGCGGTTTATGATGCCCGGCTTGGAATAGAGCATCCAAAAAATCATGGATATGGCGGCGGACGAGGTAACCGAGGGTATGAAGAACACCACTTTGAAGAAATGGGCGCTCCGGTTTTTCCCGTTTGCGGCTATAGCCAGGAGCACCGATAAAAAGGTCTGCAAGCTAACCACGACGATGGCGAACATAAAGGAATTGCCCAGGGTAATCCAAAAGTACTGGTCCCCGAGCATCTTCTTGAAGTTGCCCAGGCCCACCATGGCGGCCTTGTATCTGAAGAGCGCCTGATCCTGCGGCAGAAAGCGTGTAAGCAACTGCTCCAGGGAAATCTTCCCGCTAAGCTTGCCCGCGTATAGTTCGTCGAGCATGGCGCGCTCATTGAAGGCCTGCAAGGCAGCCCGCTGGGCATCGCTTAAGTCGATAGCCAGGCCGTATTCAACGAATTCGACGGCGTCGAACAGCTCCTCCGCCGCCGCGCGATCTTCTGCGCCCGAGCCTATGCCATACTGCAGAGCAAGCTCCTCGCCTATATCCAGGGATACGGTGAAGGAAGTGGAGCTGAGGGGATTATAGTCGGTAAGCCCCAGCCATAAGCCCTTGGCTATCGGGTATACGAGGAAGAGCACGGCCCCCGCTATGGCGGGAAAGGCCAAGAGATAGCCCCATGCGGCTTCTTGCGTTCTTGATTTCATTTCTGCCCCTTCGCGCGGATAGCGTTAGGGCGGGTTCCGAAGAACCCGCCCGAGCGTCCCTTACTCTACCCAGCTCTCGTAGCTGTCGATTATCTGCTTAACGGCCTGATCGATGGTGATCTTGCGGACGTATACGTCCTGCAGGCGGCTGCCGATTTCGTCATTAGCCCTGCTGAACAGGCCCGAAGGCGTGCGTACGCGCCAGGCCGAGCCGTAGGCGGCTCCCTTGTAGAACGGCACCTTGAGCGGATCGGTATCCTTGGCCGCGATGGCGCCGGAGGAACCGAGCACGCCGGCCTTCTTCACGAAGATCTCCTGGCCCTCGGATACGAGGTACTTGAGCACTTTGAGGGCGGCGGCCCTGTCCTTGGTCTGCTTGTTCACGACCCAAGCCACGGTGTAGATCATGGTGGCGGGCTTCTCGGACTTGGGCATTTCCACGACGCCGATATTCTTGTACACATTAGGGTAGTTATCGCGCACGAAGCTGACCGACCAGGGGCCGGACATGATCATGCCCACTTTTTCCTGGCCGAAGGCCTCGCCTTCCCAACCGGAGCCGACATCGCTGGAGCGCAGCGCGACCTTGTCCTTAAGGACGAGATCGGCGGCGAAGTTCAGGCCGGCCATGGCCTTTTTCTCGCCAAGCGCTATGGACAGCTTTTCATCCACCACCCTGCCGCCGAATGCGTTGACGAAGGGTATCCAGCGGTTAAAGTCCGCCTCGAGTATGGTAGGGTTAATGCCTTTAGCCTTGAGGGCCAAAGCGGTGGTACGGAAATCTTTCCAGGTCCAGCCGGCCTTCGGCTCGGGTACGCCGGCCTTGCGGAATACTTCTTTGTTATAGATGACCGAGAGCGTGGAAAAGTCTTTTGCCAGGCCGTAGAGGCGCGAATTATAGCTGAAGGCCTCGCGCAGGGGCAGGGAGTAGTCGTTAAGGGGGAAATCTTTCAAATAGGCGTCAAGCGGCAAGAGCGCGCCGGTCTTGGCGAATTCCTCGAAGAGGAATACATCGAGATAGAAAAGGTCGGCGGCCGTACCGCCGGCAAGGCGGGTCTTCATAGCCTGCATATGGTCGCCGGGGCTCGGTTCCCACACGACCTTTATGTCGCTATTCTTGGCGTTGAAGTTGTCGACCATTTCCTTCATCGCGCTTTCCTCGGTGGGGTTGCCGGGCCATCCGGCCAGACGGATAGTCGTCTGCGCGAACGTGGGCCCTACGAGCGCCAGGGCGAAGAGTATGACGAGCATGCGCTTAAACATTTTAAGCCTCCTTGATTATGTGTAAACGTTTTCATTACTGGAATGAAAACGTTTTCATAGCAGATAATAGCATAGCCCGGCGGCTTGTCAAGAAAAATAATTTCGATATTCTGCGCGGCGAATTGACAGTCTATTTGATATTGACTACAGTAGTTACGGAAACGTTTACATAGGACAGCCCCACGCATGACCAGCATAAAAGACATTGCGCTCAAGGCCAATGTGTCTATAGCCACCGTATCCAGGGCGCTTAACGGCAGCCCCAATGTCACGCCCCTCACCCGCGAGCGCATACGGCAGTTGGCCAAAGAGCTCGACTATCATCCCAATGCCATGGCCCGCAGCCTGGTACAGAAGAGCAGCCGCATCTTCGGCTACATTGTATCGGGCATAAAAAAAGGCGCCAAGCATACCATAGTGCAGGATTCCCTCATGGGCGTATACGACTTTGCCCGTTCCATAGGCTATGAAATACTGATGTTCGTCGTGGACTCGGAAAAGCAGAATAAAAAGAGCTATCTGGACTTCGCCCGCGAGCATTCCCTGGCCGGGGTCATCATGCAGGGCCTGCGCACCGACGATCCCTACTACGCGGATATCATCGACAGCCAAATACCCTGCGTGCTTATCGATCTGCCCGCCGACTGCGAGCGCGTAGGCAGCGTATCCATAGACAATTACGAGGCGGCCCGCACCGTCATGCGCTACTTGACCGGGAAGGGCCACCGGCGCATAGCCTACCTCAGCGGCGTGGACGAAGCCGCCGTATCCACCCCTCGCTTCCAAGGCTATCTATCCGTATTGGCGGATAAGGGCATAGAGCCCCAAGCCGATTATATACTCCATGGCAACTTTTCCGAGGAAGACGCCTACGCCGCCCTCCTAGGCTTCCTTCCCGGCCACCCCGAGCTGAGCGCGATCTTCTGCGCCTCGGACCTTATGGCCCTGGGGGCCGTGAGGGCGGCAGGCGAGCTTGGCGTTGCCGTACCCGAACGGCTGGCCGTCGTGGGCTTTGACGATATATTGCTCGCCAGCTACGCCGACCCTCCCCTCACCACGGTGCGCCAGGACTTTTCGAGGATGGGCTACGAGGCGGCTAAAATGCTCTACAAGATCATCAAGGGCCAGGCTACCCCGCACAGCAAGAACATACCCTACGAATTCGTGGTCCGTAAAAGCGGCTAGGCCGCCTTGACAGCGCGGGCTCCGCGCCTATAGTTGCCTCCATGAACGATAAGCGCTACAACTGGGCCGTGCTCGGCTGCGGAAAGATAGCGGCGAAATTCGCCGCGGACCTGGCCCTTCTGCCCAAGGCCCGGCTCTATGCCGCCGCGTCCAGATCTTTAGACAACGCGCGGAGCTTTGCTAAAGAGGCCGGCTTCGAGCGCGCCTACGGCAGCTACGAGGAAATGGCGGCAGATCCCGCGGTGGACGTGGTGTACGTGGCTACGCCCCACGCCTTGCATAAAGAACACAGCCTGCTCTGCCTGCGCCGGGGCAAGGCGGTGCTCTGCGAAAAAGCCTTCGCCATAAACGCCGCGGAAGCGAGGGACATGGTGCAAGCCGCTAAGGATCATGGCGTTTTCCTTATGGAAGCCTTCTGGACCATGTTTCAGCCGAGTTTCCTGGCAACGCTCGCTTTCATAAACTCGGGTGAACTAGGCGCGCTCAGGGCCGTGCGCGCCGATTTCGCCTTCAAGCCCCCCTACGATCCTAAGGGAAGGCTCTTCGACCCTGCCCTAGGCGGCGGATCGCTCCTGGACATCGGCATTTACCCGGTATTCGCGGCGCTCGTTACGCTGGGAGCGCCGGACAGCATACGAACCCTGGCATCCTTCGGCCCGACCGGCAGCGAGGAAAGCATACTCGTATCCTTAGGCTACAAGGACGGCCGCATGGCCTCGCTAGCCTCGAGTTTCGCCGCGCATTCCCCCACCCAGGCGGAGTTCTGGCTCGAAAAAGGCTATCTGCGCCTCAACCGCCACTTCAACGGCCCTAGCAGCCTCAGCGTGGGCAAGCCGGGAGAAGATGAACGCATATTGCGCTTCGAGAAGGGCAGCGGCTTAGGCTATGAGCTTGAAGCCGCCCACGTCATGGATTGCCTGGACGAAGGGAAGATAGAAAGCGAACTGTTGCCCTGGTCGCTGTCCCTAAGCCTCATGGAAACGCTGGACCGCATACGGGCGGACGCGGGCATAGCCTATCCGGGCCATGACCGGACCTAGCGTCGCTACTGCCGCCAGGCGATACTTCCATTCGCAAGCAGCTGCGCCCTGCCGGACGCACGCAAAAAAGGGGAAGGGCCGGACGGCCCTTCCCCGAGGTATTGCGCTTAAGCCCTAGATGAGACCCCTGCCCCTGAGCAGGGCCTTCACGTCGGGGTCGCGGCCGCGGAATTCCCGGTACGCTTCGGCGGGATCGCGGGTATTGCCCGCGGACAGCACGCAGCGCTTGAACGCGGCGGCCAGCTTCGGGTTGAACGCGTCGCCCGATTCCTCGAAGGCCTCGAAGCCGTCGGCGTCCAGCACTTCGGCCCACATGTACACGTAGTAGCCCGCCGCGTAGCCGTTGTCGCTAAACAGGTGCCTGAACTGCGGCAGCCTATGGCGCATGCCCACGGCCTCGGGCACGCCTAGGCGCGCGCATTCCGACGCCTCAAAGGCGGACAGGGAAAGCTTGGCCGGGTCGGGGTGCTGGTGCAGGGCCATATCGATGAGCGCGCAGGAGGTATAGGCGACCGTTAGGAAGCCCTGATTGAAGTGCTCGCTCTTCTTGATGAGCGCTATGAGCCGGTCGCTTATGGGCTCTCCGCTCGTGGCGTGGATAGCGTGCTTCTTGAGTATCTGCGGCGTAAAAGCCCAGTGCTCGTTGATCTGGCTCGGTAATTCCACGAAGTCCTGATACACGTTCGTGCCCGACAGGCGGTTATACGTAACGTTCGACAAAAGGCCGTGGAGGCCATGGCCGAATTCATGGAAGAGCGTACGGAGGTCATCGAGCGACAGCAGCGTGGGCTTGCCCGCGGGCGCCTTGGCGAAGTTGTTGTTGTTTATGACCAGGGGATAGAGCAGGCCGCCGGGCCGGTTGCGCGACTGGCCGCGGAACTCGCTCATCCATGCGCCGCCGCGCTTGGTGGGGCGGGCGAAGCTGTCGGCTATGAATACGCCCACCAGCTGTTTCGTCCCCGCATCGAGCACCTCGTAGAGCCTGGCGTCGGGGTGGTAGAGGGGCACGCCCTTCACTTCCTTGAAGCTCACGCCATAGAGCCTGCCGGCGGCGTCGAACATGGCGTCCGTCATGCGGTCCAGCTGGAAATAAGGCTTGAGTTCCGCCTCGTCCAGCGAATAGCGCTCCTGCCTGAGCTTTTCGGCGTAAAAATTCCAGTCCCAGCCCATGAGGGGGCCGGCAAAGCCCTCTTTGGCAGCTATGGCTTCAAGATCCTTTTGCTCCTCCAAGGCGCGCGCCCGCGCGGGCTTCCACACGCGCATGAGGAGTTCGTCCACGGCGGCGGGCTTCTTGGCCATGCGGTCCACGAGCGCATAATCCGCGTAATTGGCATAGCCCATCAGGCCGGCCAGCTCGGCGCGCAGGCGGAGTATCTTCTCGGCCACGGGGCGCGTGTCGCGCTCGGGGCAGCTCTCGCCGCGGGCCTTGAACGCGCGCCACACCTTCTCGCGGAGGTCGCGGCGCGTCGAGTAGGTAAGGAAGGGGTCGACGAGCGAAGGCGACAGGTTGATGGCATAGCCTTCCAGGCCCTTGTCGGCGGCTACGCTCTTGGCGGCGTCCAATACGAATTCGGGCAGGCCCGCCCTATCCCCTTCCGTGGCCAAAACGAGGGAGAAGGCAGCTTCGTCGCCTAGCACCGCCTGGCTGAAAGTGGTAAATAAGCCGGCGAGTTCCTCGGTTATGGCGGCATAGCGCTCGCGGGCGGCGCCCTTGAGCAAGGCGCCCTCGCGCACGTAATCCAGGTGCACCCGCTCAAGAAGGCGCAGCTGCTCGGCGTTAAGGCCCAGCGAGGCGCGCTTCTGGTACAGCGCGTCCACGCGGCGGAACACGCCCTCGTGCAGGCTCAGCCAGCTCTGATGCGCGGCGATCTTGGGCATGAGCTCGCGCTCGACCGCCTGCAACTCGTCGCTCGTCTCGCTGGCCGTCAGGTTATGGAACACGCCGGACACCCTGGCATAGGCCTGCCCGGAACGGTCGAGCGCGGCTACGGTATTCTCAAAGCTGGGCGCTTCGGCATTGGCGGCCAGGGCATCCACCTCGGCGCGGTGCTCGGCCATGGCGGCTTCGAATGCGGGGGCGAAATGCCCGCTCTTGATCTTGTCGAAGGGGGGTAGCCCATAGGGCGTATCCCACGCGCTTAATAAGGGGTTAGTACTCATGCCCGCGATTATGAAGCCCCGCGGAGGGAGCCGTCAAGGGATTCCTTTGTTATAAGCGCATGCAGGCCATAGGCCGCGTATACCGCGATCATCTTGTCTATCAGGTTCGTCGGTATGCGCGCCCAGAAGCTGGCTGCCGCGAGCGACTGCCCCGTCTCCACGAAGGCAGAAATGATGTAATCGATTTGAACGCCCGAGTTTCCCGAGAAGACTAAGTTGGCTATGACAGAGCCGAGCAGGGCGTTTGCCATGGTCACGAGCAGGATCGTCGCGGTAAGCTGCCAGCCCTGCTGGAGGGCGCCGCGCCGCGCCACGAGCCCCACTATAAGGCCGGTTGCCATGTTGCACAGGGCGAAGGGCCAATACAGGCCGGTCATGCCGTATATCGGCTCCATGCCGAGGTTCGTAAGCAAGCCTATTATCATGCCGGCAGAGGGTCCGAGCAAGCCGGCCCCTACGGCGGTGAATATTGAGTCAAGGAAGAGCGGCGACTTTAATAGCATATTGTTAAACCAGCTGAACAGCATATTTAGCAAGGAACAGGCAAGCACGGCCGCCCCTGCGCGCCAAACGTTTCCGCGCAGCGAGGACAGCAGGTATAGGATTCGCTTTTTCATACGCTCAGTATATACTAGCGGAGATGATCCGTAAAACCCGTTTTGACCTATCCGCGTATTCCAATGGCCTGCTCATAGCCGTCATCGTGCTCAGTTTCATGGCGCTGATAGCGATCACATCTAATTCGCGGCGGGAAACCATAGGCAAGATCTTACGGCTTGAGGCCCTCTTCATCCAAGAGAACCCCAGCGCCCGGGAGTGGGCGGAGGTACTCGGTATGTTGCAAGGCCTGCACACGGGCAATACGGGCGCGGAGCTGGCCGGCCTGCTCGAGCTCTATGGCCAGGAACTGCGCACCCTGCCGGCGTCAGGCGATCGTGAGCTGCGCCGCATTCTGGGCCGTATTATCAGGGCATATACCGAAATCCTTTTACAGCGCGAAGCGGCTTTCAGCACGCTCTTTTATTTCCTAGCCATAGGCATCCTCATACAATCGCTGTCCCTTCTTTTCAGCCTGGGGAAAATACGCGACGCGACCCTGGAGATACGCCATCAGGATGCCATGCTGTCCATGATACAGGCTGCCCGAGAAAAGGAACGGCGAAAGCTTGCGTCCTATCTTCACGACTCCGTCATTCAAGACTTAGGCAGCCTTGGCCTCCACCCCGCGCTGCGTGGAGCTCCCGACGCGCTCGCCCTGCTTAACGAGGATATAAACAAGCTTAGGGGCCTTAGCTATAGCCTCGTCCCCCTGCACCTTGAGCATTCGGGACTCGTCGAGGCCATAAAAGAACTGATAGACGGCATGTTTAAAAAAGACGAAGCGAAAGTAGACTTCGCCGCGCTCGGTTACGACGACGCCCTCCTCGACGACGAGCAGCGCCTTATCCTCTACCGGGCCGTACAAGAGGGCCTCAACAACATACGCAAGTACGCCTCCGCCGCGCGCGTGGAGCTGAGGCTGGTGGCCGCGGAGCCCTACCTGCTTTTATCGCTCCGCGACGATGGCCGCGGCTTCGATACCTCCGCCGCGTGTCCCGGCCGCGGCCGGTTTAGCGGCATGGGCCTTGCCTTGCTTGAGCAGCAGGCACACAGCATAGGAGCGGAATTGAGCGTTGAATCGTCCCCCGGTGCGGGCACCCTTCTTCAGTTAAGGTTAAGGACTAGCTAGTTCCCCGAAGCTTAGGTCTGTGTCCGCGAGGCCACCTTTTATTGCGCACTAACACAGAATCACGCTAGCGCTCGTGGCGTTTAGCATCAAGACATAGGCTTCGGGAACAAAAAAATCGATGTATACTGCTAAGCATGGATAAACCGACACGCTGGAGCGCCGACAAGGCGCGCGCATGGTACGCTGCGCGGCCCCGGCCCCTGGGCTGCAACTTCATTCCCTCAACGGCCGGCAATCAGCTCGAGCTCTGGGCGGCTGAGCGCTTCGATCGGCCGACGCTGGCTCGGGAGCTGGGCTGGGCGGCTGGCCTTGGGATGAACGCGCTCCGAGTCTTTCTGCACGACCTAGCCTTTAGCGCCGATCCGGAAGGCTTCCTGGCGCGCATGGACGAACTCCTTGCCCTGGCCGCGGCGCGGGGCCTTTCCGTCATGCCCGTGCTCTTCGACGACTGCTGGCATGAGCCCGGCGAACGAAGATTGCGGGCGGAGCCGAAGCCGGGAACGCACAATTCCATTTGGCTTCGAAGCCCGGGCCTCAAGGCCGCGCGCGATATAGGCGAACGCGCCAGGCTGGAAGGCTACGTACGCGCCATCGTGAGGGCCTTCGGCCATGACCCTCGCGTCCTTGCGTGGGATGTATACAATGAGCCGGGCAACTTCTTTCTGCCCCATCTGTCAGCGCCGACTCCGGCTCGGCAATTGGGTTTACTCGCGACGGGGCTGGGGTTCTACCTCCGGGACATAGCGACCCTCCCGCTCTTGCGGGAGGCATTCGCCTGGTGCCGCGACGAAGCGCCTGACCAGCCCTTGACGAGCGCCCTCTATTTCAAGCACCGAAGCTTGAATAGGGAACTGCTCGATTTATCCGATATAGTGTCCTTCCATAACTACCGGCCGGCGGCGGAACTAGTCAGCCAGGCGGACGAACTCGCGAAGGAAGGCCGCCCCCTGCTCTGCACGGAGTACCTGGCCCGCACTATGGGGAGCCGCTTCGAAAACTGCCTGCCCGTCTTCGAGGAGCGGGATATAGGCTGCTTCAACTGGGGCCTCGTAAGCGGACGCACCCAGACCATTTACTCCTGGGCGGATCGGCCGCCGCGCAAGGGGCCTCCGGCAGAGCCTCTCCTCTGGTACCATGACATACTGCGAGCCGACGGCGCGCCGTTCGATCGCAGGGAGGCGGCAGCCTTAAAAGCCGCCGCATCGCGTCTGGCCAGGGCTAAAAGCGCCTTAAGTTGACAGTACCCCGCGATAGCCCGATAATTCGCTGGCGCCGCGCGCGCGGCGCGGCCGATCGGCCCGGCCTTCGATCGGCAAACCCCGAACTAAGGGGCGTGAGCAAAGGAGCTTCTATGGACAATCGCGGATATCCTGGAGCGCTGGTCGGGGCCTTCATCCTAACGCTTCTATCGGCCTTGCTTTTAGCCCCTGCATCATGCGCGCTTTTTGCCCGCCAGGATGCGGAGGCCGTCGAATCCAAGCCTTCGCCCGAGGAAATGGCGGCGGCGAAGGATAGAGAAGCCGCGGCGGAACGCTTCCGCGCGGCGCCTATGGCCAACGATAGCGGCATGACCTTGGTCAGCAGGGTCAACAGGGACGGCAAATACAAGACGAGCTATATGATCATTAGCAAAGCCGGTACCGTGATCGTCACGGATCCTTACCGCGTAGCCGACTGGGTGGAAGCCGATATCATCGTATCCACCCATGGCGATGCCGACCATAACGACGAAACGTTTTATGCAAGAAGCGCGGCCCGGCGATCGCTTTATACCCTGGAGAGCTTCAGCTATAAAGACGTCCGCGTGACCGGTATCCCAAGCTCGCACCAGGGCGACGATTTCGATCCGGAACATCCAAGCAACGTAATATACCTCCTTGAACTTGACGGCCTCAGGTTCGCGGTCATGGGAGACATCTGCCAGACGAAGCTTAGCGACGCCCAGCTCGCCGCGATCGGGGCGGTGGACGTGGCCTTCATGATCATGTTCGACGCACCCCAGTACGGATATACCCTGGAGCGAAGCCAATCGATATTGGCTCAGCTTCAGCCCAAGCTCATTTTCCCTACCCACAACTCGAGCCGCGTCGTAAACGCGATAGCGGCGGCGATGGGCGGCCTCGTCGCCGCGGACTTCCGCTACGCGATCGACGCGAGGGACTTCGGCGCCGGACCCGGCCGGGTCGTTCTACTCGGGAACCTTCCCGACTGACGCGGCAGCCGCCGGCGCGAAGGCTTTCGCGGCTCAGCCGAGCAGTTCGGCGTAGCGCGTCTCCACCAAAGCCCTCAGCTCGTTGATAAAGCGCGCGGCGGGGGCGCCGTCGATCAAGTCATGGTTGAATACCGCCGTTACGTTGATCATTTCCCGCAGGCATATCGCGCCGCCATGGGCCGCCGGCTTTTTTATCGAGGAGCCTATGGCGAAGGAGCAGGCTTTCGGCCCGCCCGCGTAGGGCAGTATGTAACCGGGCATATTGGAAAACATCGACACGGAGGTGACGAAGGCGGTACCCGACAGCCTCTTTACCAGGGCATGGCGACGGAGCATGCTTTTCAGGGCAAGCACGACAAGCCATCGCGGAAGCAGAAGGAGTATGCGCTGCATGGCCGGCGAGGCTATGAAACCCTGCGTATCGTCGGCAAGAGCCTTGGACCGCTCTATCTCGTCGCCCACCTCTTTAAGGGTTTTTTCGTTTATATTCCTAATAATATATTGCTTCGTCACGAGGACGCCATCCCGCTCAATCTCTATAGGTATGCTAATATCTACCTCGTCGAATACGCTGGTTATCCTGTAATTGATCATGGCGTTGAACTCCGGAAACAGGGACAGGCAGCGGCCTATGGCCTTAAGCAGGAAGGCCAGGAGCGAAGCTCCCCTACCCTGCCTGCGCGCCGCCCGCAATTCGCTCCGCAAGCCCGTGATATCGAACTCCAGGAGGGCGTAGATATTATGCCCGCCGCTTACGATATCGAAGCCATACATGGACAGCTTCCTAAAGCCGCCCGTCCTTTTCCTGACCATGACTAGCTACCCCGCCCGCGTAATTTTCTAAAAGGCTAGTATGCGGGGCCGCGGCTGTCTAGGGCCTTTTTTCTTCAGGGAGGCTCGATTCCGTAGCCTCCGCTCCGCCGGAATCGCCTACGTAGAAAGCATCGGGCTTGATGCCTTCGGTTCCGGTGTCGACTAGGGAATCCTCTGTATCCTCTACTATACCCTTACTAGGCTTTTTAGTCCCATAGGCCTGTTCGAACAGATCCACTCCCGTGAAGAAAAGCATCAGCATCATGGGACCCAGTATCAGGCCGTTCAGTCCGAAGAGCTGCAAGCCGCCCATTATGGAGAAGAACACCAGCAAGGGATGGATCTTTATGCGTTCCGTAAGGAGCAAAGGCCGTAACAGGTTATCGACGCCGGATACGAAAATAAATGAAAGTACAAGGAGGGCTATGCCGGCCGTCGGATCGCCGGCCATGATGCGCGCTACGCCTACCGGCCCCCATACCAAAGTGGTACCCACCATGGGCACGAAGGAGGCGATGGCCGTGAGGAAACCCAAGGGTAGAGGCCCCTTAACGCCAAAGACCAGGAAAATAAGGAAAGCCGCCGCGCCTTGGTACAGGGCCACGAGCAGATAGCCGCGAAAAAGGTGCTTACCCACTTCTCCAAACCTTCGAAGGAAGGCCGTGGTGTAGGCTTTCTCGATAGGCATGGCGTTCACGAAGGTCAAGATCAGGTCTTTACCGTCCACGTAAAAAAAGTACAGGGTAAAAGTAAGGAAGGCCAAAGATACCAAGAAACCCGCCGTGTCTCTCAACATGGTCGCTGACGCGGATACGAATAGCTCCGCTCCCTTGCTTATGGCCTTTGACAGTTCAAGGCCTAAGTCTATGCCAGTAAGATCGAAGAGGCCGCCTGAGCTATCCCGCAGGCGGACGGCTAGGCTACTCGAGTCCAGGGTACGGAAGAAATCCGGATTCCCCTCCAAGAATAAGTCGACCGAGCGAATCAGTTCCCGCGCTTGACCCAATAAGGTTGATCCCAGAAACACCAGGGGTATGACTACGATAAGTACAGAACCTAAAGCGAAAGCCGCCGCCAGCATCTTTCTCGAGAATCGCCCTATGGGCTTATCGGCTATGCCTCGGGTCGCTCGGTTATAGAGCGGAAAGGTAATGACATAGAGCAAGCCTGCCCAGAGCAGAATACTAAAAAATGGCGAAAAGAGCCGCGCGACGAACAGAAACAGGAAGAGAAAAACGGCAAGGAATAAAAAACGCTGGATTTGCTTGGTTTGCATAGCTCCGCCCTGATCGTGATTCGTATCCATTACGGTACCTCCTGCCATAGCCGCCTATATAGGCTTAACGCGCGTAGCTGAGCCCTTAAAATCCAAGCCGGCAAACATGCCGCGCGACGCGGCTTCCCTTAGGCCTAGTTAGCGCATCCGCTCGCGTACTCACTTAGTTGAGTAATCGTAGCTGATCGAAGCGCTAGCTTCCCTAGTTCAAGCTGATCAGTACCAGGCCGGCTATGGATAGGCCCAGGCCGATGCCCCTAGCGGGCGTTATCCGCTCCTTAAATACCGCCCGAGCCATAAGGACGGTCGGCACGGGGTAGAGGGACACGACGATAGCCACGATCGATAGCATACCCGAACTGGAGGCAAGCACAAAGAGGATATTGGCGACCATATCCAAGACGCCCGCGAGTATAGCCGGAACGATACTGGCCTTGAGTATAGTCAGGGGCTCGCGCCTGGCCAGCATGACGGCGAGCGCCATCGATATCGATGCCGAACGGGCCGCGACCAGGGGCCAGAAACCTGAATTCACTCCAGGTCTCGAAAGCGCCACGTAAAACAGCCCGAAGCCGAGGCCCGCGGCGAGCCCATGGATCAGGGATGACCTGACGCGTCGCCTGTCAGCGCCGCCTTTCGCCGTGCCCGATGAAAGCAGGATTATAGCGGGCACGCAAAGGCCTATCCCCGCGAGCGCCGGGATGCCGGGCCGGTCCCCGAGGAACAAGCCGACGCCCAGCGGAAGGACCGAGCTCAACAGCGCGGCGGCCGGAGAAACGATAGCTACGACGGCCCCGGCAATGCCGCGGTACAGCATGACGATCCCGAAAGCTCCGGCTACGCCGCCCGCAAGCCCCCAGAGAAGGTCGGCGCGGCTAGGCAGTCCCGCCCGCGTCAACATAAGCGCCAGCGCCGCGGTAGCCAGGCCAAAAACCTGGGATACGACCAGGACCGGTAACACCCGGCTTTTACTAGCGGCGTAGCCGCCAGAAAAGTCGCCAAGGCCATAAAACATGGCCGAAGCGATCGCGTAGAATAAGAACATTCGTTTCCCCCGATGCTTCCCAGAAATACTTCAGCTACGCGCGAGTCCTGGCGTTTCGGAATCCCGTGCCAGCGCCCGGCTTGCATGGAGAGCATAGCAAAATCGCGTTCATTAGTACAATGAATACTTTTAACGTTACATTAGTTGTGCTAATGTATCTCATGATCGACTATAGATTGCTCGAAGCGCTGGCGGCCGTCCTTGACGAGGGCGGGTTCGACCGCGCTGCCGCCCGCTTAGGCATAACCCAGTCAGCGGTATCGCAACGGATCCGCGGTCTCGAGGATGGAATCGGAAGGATACTCGTCGTCCGCGAGACGCCGCCGCGAGCTACCGCCGCGGGCGAGCGCCTACTCCGCCTTTACCGCCAGGTGGCGGGACTTGAGGAGGAGACTATCTCGGAGCTCGGCATGGGCGAGGAGACGGAATTCCGCCATCTCCCCATAGCGGTGAACGCCGACTCCCTGTCGCTATGGTTTCTCGACGCGGTATCGCCCTTCCTCCTCGAGACGAGGATCACGCTCGAGGTATTCGTAGACGATCAGGAAAAAACCATCCGGTTCCTGAGAGCCGGTACGGTCGCCGGCTGCGTCTCGTCCGATAAGTTGAATATACCGGGCTTCGTTTCCACTAAGATCGGTTCTATCCGCTATATGCTGGTCGCCTCACCCGGCTTTTCGAAGCGATGGTTCCCGGACGGGTTCGATCGCGCCTCCGCGGCGAAGGCGCCCGTCATCCATTTCAATCGCGACGACGGGCTCCAATACCGCGCGCTCTCTCAGGTATTCGGCATGCCGCAAGTATCCCCGCCAGCCCATTACCTGCCATCGCCGGAGCAACTCGCCGAGGCGGTTCTGCGCAGCCTTGGCTTCGCGGTGATGCCCGACGTACAGGCGGCGGCGGAAATAAAGCGAGGAAGGCTCATCGAGCTCGACCAGCGGGGCAGGCTCGAAACGGCGCTCTACTGGTATCGATGGAACCGGCCGTCGGACCTGCTCGATCGCTTTTCGCGGCTTATCCTCGCCGAAGGCAGGCGCATGCTGGCCTAAATGATGCCCATGGCGGCGAGCGACGCGAAGGCTCATCTCTCAACTCGCCCATGGCCGTGCCGATGATGGATATCCGATACGTGAGGGTGAAGATGCTCGCCTCCTTGGTGTTCATGTTCGTGCCCGTGGCCGAATGCGCGGGCAAGGCAACTAAGCGTATCGTGCGAATGGTCGTGATGCCCTTCCCCGTGCCTATGCCAATGCGTATGGATGGCTCGCGGGTGGACATGGCCGTGCGCATGGCGGTCCCCGAGCAGGAGAGCCCAGGAGAGCCCCATGAGGCCGAGGGCAAGGGCGCGCGCGACGGTCGGGAGCTCTCCGAGCAGTAGCGCCGCGAGGGCGAGACCGAAAAGCGGCGCCGAGGAAAAGAAGAGCTGGGCGCGCGAAGCGCCGAGTCCCTGCGCCGAGGCGATATAGAGCACGATGCTCGCCCCGTAGGAGAGCGCGCCGATAGCGAGCGCGCCTGCGAGCGCCAATAGGCTGATTTCCGCTCTTCCCTCAAAGAGGAGTCCGATCGATAAGTTGACGGTCCCCGCCACGATGCCCTTGATGAAGGTACTCGTCTCCGGGGTCAGGCCGTCGATAAGGGCGGTAAAGTGGTTGTCGAAGCCCCAGGCAACGCAGGCTCCCGCCACGAGAAGGCCGGCCGTTAAGGTCGAGGTTCCTCCTTCGATCGACAAGAGAATCGAGGCAGCCAGTATTCCGATCGCGGAGAGGGTAGCGCGCTTGGTCATGATATCTCGGAAGAGGAAATGCCCGAGTATCGCCGTGGCGACGAGTTCCATGTTGAGCCAGAGGGACACCGAGGAGGAGCTCGCGGCGCGGAGGCCGAAAAGCAGGAGGACGGGTCCAGCCATTCCTCCCGCGAGTATCGAACCGAGCACGTAGAGGCGGTTCCGGCTATTCAGGGTCCTGAGGCGTAGGCCGAGCCCGCGCAGGGCCCAGGGCGCCAGAGAAAGTCCCGCTCCAAGGTAGAGGAATCCCGCCAGCGTGAAGGGGCCGAGGGTACTGAGAAGGCCCTTGCTAAGCGGGGTCGCGACGCCGAAAAGAGCGGCGGCAAGAATCGCGAGGAACATTGCTATGCGCATCGCGCTGAGCATTACAGTAACGATAGCGAAAGGCATATCCCCCAAGATCGGATTTGCTTTACAGAACATAGACGAGATGCAACACTTGTTACATTTATTTCTCAAGGAGGACAAGAATGAAATGGATCACCCGCGCCCATGTCCATGTCGACCGTGTGGCCTGCCCCTGGCTAATCCGCCGCTTCATCGACGCCGAGGCCGAATTTAGCTTCGTGGCTAAGGGTCTCCTCGGGGAGGAAGCTAGCAAGACCGGCGCCATCCCCTTCGACGCTCCAGGCGTCGAGCTCGGCCACCATGGGGATGACTGCTCCTTCGTGTCGATCGTCAAGAAGTACGAGCTCAAGGACCCCGCACTCCTCATGCTGGCCGAGGCGGTGAACGCCGCCGACACCGACAAGCTTGAGTCGAATCCCTACGCGCCGGGGCTCGAAGCTATCGCCCAGGGTTATTCCCTCAGGCATCCGGACGACTTCGAGAACGTCGAAGCCCAGTTCGAGGTATACGACGCCCTCTACGCCTTCTTCAAGCTGAAGGCCGCAAAAAAATGAAGGAGAGGCGTAAGTTCGGCGCGGACCTAAGCGGGGAAGCGAGGAGGAATATCGTCCTCCTCTTCGCTACGCGGAGCCTCAGGATGTTCGCCTACGGCCTCGTGTCGGTGGTACTCCTCCTCTATCTCGACGGCCTGGGCTTCAGCATGGCCTCTGTGGGGCTCCTCCTCAGCCTGACCCTCCTCGGCGACACGCTGCTCTCGCTCTTCATCACCACCCAGGCTGATCGGATCGGTCGGAAGCGAATGCTCATGGCGGGAGCCCTCCTCATGCTGGCGGCGGGCTTCCCCCTCGCGCTTTCCTCGAGCTTCCTCGTCATCCTTTTCGCCTTGACCGCTGGCGTCCTCTCCCCTACCGGTAATGAGGCGGGCCCTTTTCTGGCCCTCGAGCAGACTGCCCTCTCGGAGCTGCTCGCCGAGGATGCGCGGACCGCGACTTTCGCCTGGTACAACCTGGCAGGCTCCCTGGCCACCGCTTTCGGCGCGCTCGCGGGCGGATGTATATCCCAGGCGCTCCAAGGTTCCGGACTGGCGCCCGTGGCGAGTTATCGGGCCATCGTGCTCGCGTACTGCGGCCTTGGCCTGGTCCTGACCCTCCTCTTCCGGGCGATCGGGCCGGCGATCGAGCCGCCGCGAGATAGGAGACCGTCGGGAAAACTCGGCCTCGGGAGCTCGCGCGGCATCGTCGCCAGGCTGGCGGCCCTCTTCTCACTCGACGCCTTCGGCGGAGGCTTCGTCGTCCAGAGCGCCATGGCCTACTGGTTCCACCTGCGCTTCGGGATCGGGCCGGGGCCGATAGGGTCGGTCTTTTTCGCGGCCAATATCCTCGCGGGCTTCTCCGCCTTGCTCGCCGCGAGGATCGCCCGGCGCATCGGCCTGGTGAACACGATGGTCTTCACCCACCTCCCCTCGAATCTCCTGCTCATCCTCGTGCCCTTCATGCCGAGCTTTCCGCTCGCGTTGGCGGTCCTCCTCGCCCGCTTCGCCATATCGCAGATGGACGTGCCGACGCGCCAGTCCTACACCATGGCCGTCGTCCGGCCCGAAGAACGCTCGGCGGCGGCCGGGATTACCGGCATCGCACGGACGACCGGCGCGGCAATCGCCCCATCCCTGGCCGGACCCCTCCTCGCCAATCCCGCGACGGCGGGCTTAGTCTTCGTGATCGCGGGCAGCGTCAAGGTATGCTACGACCTTCTCCTTTACCGCACTTTTAGAAAAACCGAAGAGACGAAAACCCTCTCGGCGACAAACCAATGATGAGACGTATTTTGGACATAGAGCTTCCGCCCACCGGAATGGCGAAGGCTTCGACCATGACAGTATCAGTCCGCTTACAAGAGTCGAGACGAAGCTTGGCGCACGCAGGCTGGGACTGAATACGGTACGACAACAGGTCTGTGCTTTATTGCCTTCTAGCCGTGGAGCCCGGGTCTTTAACATGTGAATGTATACTATCTCGATACTTCGGCCGATTCTCTCCACTCGCGCTGTCAGGGTAAGCAAAGGCAAGCCGAACGGATTGGTATCAGCAGCGAAAGAGTAATCAGCTCGCCTGAGGCAACCGTTTATCCGAGCTAAAATGAGCCGGGGATACTCCCGGCCCCCTGCGGTCCTGCGAACTACTCGGACCGCAGCGCGCGGATTTGGCATCCAGGGCTCGCCGTCCTGGCTCGCCCTCTGCCGCTCACCAGTTCGCGGCGATGAGCCCGCCTCGCTCGCTGTCGCGCGCCGCAGGCGCGCTTTTCCTCCCGTTGGTCGGCGCTCGCTTCGGTTCAATTCCGCGCTTAAGACCCCTGTTCAGCTACCCGCGAGTTCCCAAAGGCAATCGCGATGTCAAAGAAAAAGCCGCCCCAAAAGGGCCCCGGGGGATACCCCCGGACCCCTGCGGTCCTCAATGTTTCGGACCGCATCCCGCGCGGATTTGGCTTCCACTCGCGAACCTCGTGTTCGCTCGTTCCAGCCCGCCTTCGCACCTCTCGCCGCATCCTGCGGCTCGCGCTCCCTCTGGTCGCGACGGTGCTCCGGTTCAAATCCGCTTGGGGGCTTTATAGACAAAAAGACCGCCCAAATGGGCGGTCTTTTTGTCTAGCTCCCCCGCGCGGATTTGAACCACGGACCCAGTGGTTAACAGCCACTTGCTCTGCCAACTGAGCTACAGGGGAATGAAGGCAATCGACGTGGGAGAAATTATCCTAAGCGCGGAAAAATGTCAAGAACTTAGGCGCGTATTTAGGCTCGTATGGGGCTTGGGGCGCCGCAGCAGGCGCAGCGCGAGCCGGAGAGGCCGGCGGCGGATACGCGGTAGCCCAAGCGGGATACCAGGACCTGGCCGCAGGAGGGGCAGCGGGTGTCGGCCGCTTCCCCGGCCAGATTGCCCGGATACACGTAGCGCAGGCTCTGGCGGGCTATGGATGCAAGGCGGCGTATGGTGGCCGGGGGCGTGGCTTCTACGGTATAGCGGTAACTGGGGCGATAGGCGGACAGATGATAGGGTATATCGGCCGAGACGCCGGCGATGAAGGCCGCCATGCCCCGGATATCATCGTCATCGTCGTTCTTGCCGGGTATGACGAGGGTGGTGATCTCCAGGGCGACGCCCAGCCCATGGCCTAAAGTAATGAAGTCCTTCACCGCGTCGAGTTCGCCGCCTAGCTCGCCGCGGTACCACAGGGGGTCCCAGGCCTTGAGGTCGACATTGGCGGCGTCGCAGAGGGCTAAAAGCTCGCGCGCAGGCGCTTCTAGCACGCAGCCGTTGGTGACGAGTACGTTGTAGAGTCCGGCCTTTCGCGCTTCCGCCATGGCCTCAAGCAGGTACTCGGCGTGTATGAGGGGTTCGGAATAGGTATGCGCCAGGGAAGGGCAACCCGAGGCGAGGGCGGCGGCCGCCAGATCCTTGGGGGACAGATAGTCTTGGGGAGCGCTCGTCGCTTGGGATATATGATAGTTTTGGCAGAAGGGGCAGCGCAGGTTGCAACCGACGTAGCCGACTGAATACACGGAGCTGCCCGGCAGGAAGTGGTAGAGAGGTTTCTTTTCGATAGGATCTATGGCCGCCGCGCTGAGGGCTCCATAGTAGGGCAGGACGAGCCTGCCCCCTTCATTGAAGCGCACGCGGCAGAGTCCGTGACGGCCCGGCGCTATGGAGCAGCGATGGGGGCAAAGCTCGCAGCTCAAGTCGCCGCTCGGCGAAGCTCCGCTCGGCGAAGCTCCGCCCGGCGAAGCTCCGCTCCGCGAAGCTCCGCCGGGCGATGCGCCGCCGCGCCAGAAGCGCCCTTCGGGGCCGCTGAGGGGCACGCTAGCCCCTGGGCCTACCGAAGATCTTATCTTTAAGCTTGTGCGAGTCGCTTAAAAAATGGAGCGGCGTGTCCACCTCGAAGGGTTCGTAGCGTATGCCTATCGAGCCGCGGCGCATCCAAATGCGCACGATGGGATAGCTCTCCCCCGCCTCGGTCACCGGGCTCGGCAAATCCTGGGCGCTTACGATATCCGACACCCTGAACTCGAGTATGGCGGAATCGCCTTCATGGGGATCGACGATGAGCAGTATCTTGCCATCGTCGTAGGGATGCTTCCGCGGAGAGCCTATAAAGCTTACAGCGTCCTGGGGGGGCTCGGAATGATAGGTTTGGAGCTCGTAGAAGGGTTCGCCAAGGTACTCGCGTACGCTCATGTCGTGCCGTCTCCTTGCTTGGTTTTGCTGCGGGGGCTTGGTAAGCCTAGGACTAGTATAATCCCCCCCAGCCCCAAAAAAAAGGCCAGCAAGGCCGGGAACCAGTCGCCGTAGAGCAGATAGGGGGTGATTTCGCCCGTATATACGGGTACGTCCACCAGTGCGGCCGCGGCGGTAAAGAGGGGCAGCGTATCATGGACGCTGCCGTCCGGGTACACGATGCCCGTTACGCCGCCGTTGGTGGAGCGGACGAGGGTACGCCTGAGTTCCACCGAGCGAAAGCGCGCCGCTACGAAATGCTGGATTTCCGCGGAATCGGTGAGCGACCAGGAATCGTTGGTAAGGTTTATGAGCAGTTCGGCCCCGTCGAGCGCGAAGCGCCTGCATAGATAAGAAAAGGCGTCCTCGAAGCATATAGGCCCGGCGAAGCGAACCAGGCCCGCGCCTGCCGTCGGCAGCGTGAAGAGCACGCGCTCGCTACCCATGGTCCAGCCCGAAGAGAGCCCCACGGTATTTTGTATGAAACTCCTGAAGGCCGGGACGTCCCAAAAGGGTATGGCTTCGGCGAAGGGCACCGGATGCATTTTGGCATAGCTGCCTTCCTTAACGCCGTCGGGGCCGATCAGGATAACCGAATTCGTCGCTTCGAGCTGCCCTTCCAGCTCGAAAAGCTCAGGCGCGCCGGTAAAGAGCCTCGTGTCGAATTCAGCCAGGAAGGGTATAAGAGGGTCGGCCATGGGCACGCGGCGGTACAGGTAGGCAAAGTCGTCGTAATCGCGGCGCAGGGCGGTTTCGCTGAAGATGACGAGGTCGGGCTTGACGCCACCCTCCTCTATCGCCCTCCTGGCCAGGCTAACGGCGGCCTCAAGCGCCGAGAGCTCCCCGTTAGCCGAGGCCCAGGAATCGACGTTCTGTTGCACGAGCACGGCTTTAATGCTGCCCCGCGGCGCACGATCTTTAGCCAGCGCCACGGAGCCATAGCCCAGCAGGGCCACGAGGAGCACGCTGGACGCCATGAGCTGCCCAAGGTCTAGGCAGGCGCGGCAGGGCGCGTCGGAGGGTCGCGGCGTAAAGATGCGATAAGCGAGGCTGGAGCGCCGCGGATAGCCGCTCGGCAGCAAGGGCGGCGCTTCGCTGGCCAACTCGCCCACGGCGGCCGATATCCAGGCCAGCGTAAAGGATAGCCCGTAGACGCCCGTCGCCTCCGCTATCTGTATGGCGGGCAGCACGGTATTCCAGCTATAAGGCAGGAGCCCCCAGGGATAGCCCAGGAATCCCGTGGACTTTGACCACTCGAAGACGGCCCATATGGCGGCGAAGAGGACGGGGCGCAAGAGGCCGCCGTGCCTCAGCGCGCCGCGCAGGTACAGTCCCAAGGCGCCGTACACTATCATATAGGCAAGTACGCTGCTGCCTAAAGTCCATATCCTGAAATCCTGGAAGAACCACAGCCAATAGCTGGAAAGCCCGTGGGCCAGGCCTCCGAACAGGGCGCCGAGCAGAAAGGCCGCCTTGTAGCTGCGGGCGCGGTCTATGGCCATGTAGAGCGGGGCTATGGCTATGAGCCCCAAAGCCGGATTTCCCCAGGCGAAATATTCGTTGGGCAGGGCCAGCGGCAGGAGCAGTCCCGCCAGCACAGCCAGGCACGGCGCTATGAGCTTTTTCATGTCGGCGCGATTCTACACCGTAAGCGGCTAACTTGACGATAGCGAAGAGTCGGTTTATGGTGGCTCTCATGGTAAAAGCAGTCTTTCCCGGCTCGTTTGACCCTCCCACCTACGGCCACCTCAACATTATCGAGCGCGCGCGCACGGTTTTCGAGGAAGTGCTCGTGGTCGTGGCGGTAAACCGCGCCAAAAGCTCGAATTTCAGCGCGGAGGAACGGGTGGCCTTCATGGAGGAGCTCGTTGCCGGGTGGCCGAACGTATCGGTGCATACCTGCGACTCCCTCGTCGTGGAGTTTGCCCGCGCGCACCACTGCCGCGTGCTTTTGCGCGGCGTGCGCAGCGTGCAGGATTTCAGCTTTGAATTCGAGCTGTCCGTCATGAATAAGGGCCTCGGGCCCGAGATCGAGACCTTCTTCATGCCCACCGATCCCCGTTATTTCGTGCTGCGCTCGAGCGCCATAAAAGAGCTGGCCACTTTCGGCGGCGACGTGAGCGCCATGGTCCCCCCGGTAGTGGCCAAGGCCCTTGAACGCTTCTTTCCTGAAAAGGACGCCTAGCTTTTCCACGATACGCCGCGTATCGCGAAAAGCTCATATTGACAAAGCGGGTGCATTCCGTTACCTTAGCGCGGTATCCGTATAGGCAATATCCCATTGGGAATGAGGTTTTTATGGCTGTACCTAGATTTAATACTTCTAAGGCCAGGACGCGCAGGCGCCGCTCACTTAATATGAAGCTCGTAGCGCCTACCGTCGTCTCCTGTAACAATTGCGGAAATACCGTAATGCTGCACAGGGTGTGCCCGAAGTGCGGTTTTTATCGCGGCCGGCAGGTAATCAATCCCGCGACTAACGCGTAAAGGAGTTCTTCCATGGACGAACTGTTTGAGAAGATCAAGAAGATTATTGCTGACAAGCTCGAGGTCGAAGAAGACAAGATCACCCTCGACGCAAGTTTCCGCCAGGATCTCGGCGCCGACAGCCTCGACACCTACGAATTGGTGTACGGCATCGAGGAAGAGATGAAGATCCGCATTCCGGATGAGAAGGCTAACGAATTCGAGACCGTCCGCGACGCGTACGAGTTCATCAAGTCCCAGATGTAATGCCGGCGGCGGCCGCTCTTAAAGGCGGCCGCTTGTCCTGACAAGCGTTTCTTCACCAAGGAGGCCGCGACCGTGCCCTTCCGAACCGGCGAACCGAGCCGTGAACGCAGGGAACAGCTCGCGGCTTTTCAAAAATCCACCGGCTACCGCTTTAAAGATATCAATCTACTCAACCAAGCCCTCACCCACCGCTCCTATGGCAACGAGGACAGCTCGTCCCGAGGCAACAACGAGCGACTGGAGTTCTTAGGCGACGCCATATTGGGCCTGGCCGTAGCGGCGCAGCTCTTTATAAAGCTGGGCGACAAGGCCGAGGGGGAGCTCGCGCGCATAAAGAGCTTCGTGGTGTCCGAGGACACCCTCTCGGACATAGCCTCGTCCATAGGCATAGACGGGCTCCTGCTTGTGGGCAAGGGCGAGGAGCGCTCCGGGGGCAGGGGCAAGAAAGCGATACTTGCCGACGCCATGGAAGCCCTCTTCGGCGCGGTTTACCTGGACGGCGGTTTTGAAAAAGCCCGCGAGCTGGTGCTGAGATACCTCGTGCCCGAGATAAACAAGGTTTTGGAAGATAGGCACCGCAAGGACTATAAGACCCTTTTGCAGGAATACGCTCAAAAATGGCTCAAGACCTATCCGGTGTATTCCTTGGCGGGCAAGAGCGGTCCCGACCATGACCGCACCTACCTCATCAGCTGCGGCCTCAAGGGCGCCAGCTGGGGCCCGGCCAGCGGCAAGACCAAGAAAGAGGCCGAACAGGCGGCCGCGGCCCTCGCCTATGAGGCCATCGTGCAGTCGGGCGGCCAGGATGCCGAGCGGCTCCTGGCGCTAAAAAGGCTCTAGAGCCCGTATTTCCCCTTGAGCTTCTCGGCTATGGCCATGAGGCGCTCGCGCGTATTGAGCTCGGGGTCGTCGAGCACCGCCTCCAGGATTTCGCCCAAGGCGCGCCCCATGGACGGCCCCTTCGGCCAGCCTATACCCGCCAAGTCGTTGCCGCCTATGGCTAATTCCTTGAGGCTGAAAGCCTGGGACTTGGCCTTGAAATCCTCCACCCTGTCGATAAGGGGGACGACCAGCCGCGGATCCGCCTCCTCGCCGCGCATGCCGCTCAAGTCCGCCAGGCGCAGCCTGGCTAGGCTGCGCACGTGCTCGATGCCTACGCGGTTCACGAAACGGCGCACTGCCGCGTCGCTCCATGCCGGCGAATAATCGAACATGTGGTGGCGTATGAGGTGACAACAGAGATCGACGAGGGCGTTCGGGTATTTAAGGCGTTTCAGGGCGGCTTCCGCCAGGCGGGCCGACTCCATGTCGTGGCCGTAAAAGCACAGTTCGCCGTCGCCCTTCTCCTGGCGCTTAGCCGGCTTGCCTATATCGTGGAGCAGGGCCACCAGGCGCAGGCCAAGCTCCGCGGGCGCGGCGTCGCAAGCCTTGAGCTGGTGGGTAAACACGTCGAAGGCATGGTAGCCCCCCTGCCCCACTCCCTTGCAGGCGGACAGCTCGGGGAGGAATTCGGCTAAAAGCCCGCTTTCGTCCAGGAGCGTTAGGCCGTAGGAGGGTTTATCGGACACGAGTATCTTGGAGAACTCGTCGCGGACGCGTTCCGCGGACACCATGCGGAATTTCGCCAACCGCGCCGGTATGGCCGCTAGCGTAGCCGCTTCCACGGCGAAGCCGAAGCGGCAAGCGAAGCGCACGGCGCGCATGGGCCGCAGGCCGTCTTCCTCGAAGCGGTCCAGGGGGTTTCCTATGGCGCGCACGATGCCTGCTTTCAAGTCGGCGCGCCCTTCGTGCGGGTCGACGATCTGGCCGCTCTCGGGGTCGGCCGCCATGCCGTTGATGGTGAAATCCCGCCGCGACAGGTCATCGAGCAATTCGCCGGTAAAGCGGACTCCCTGCGGCCTCCGGCCGTCCGCGTAATCGCCGTCCACCCGGAAGGTGGTCGTTTCTATGGATAGCCCGCGCCAGCGCACGGTAACGGTGCCGTGCTGTATACCCGTGGGTATGACCTGCCTGAAGAGCTTGATAATTTCTTCCGGCTTGGCGTCGGTGGCCGCGTCCCAATCAGCTACGGGCTTTCCGAGCAGGCTGTCGCGCACGGCGCCGCCCACGAAATAGCAGCGGTAGCCGGCGCCGCCGAATACCGCCGCGAATGCCTGTAGGTCCTTGGGTATCTGTATGCGTTTCACAAGTGCTCCCGCGGGCCAGATTACCAGCTAAGGGGCCGCTGGTTCAAGGCGTACCCGGTTCCCCGAAGCTTATGGCTCCCTTGCCAGCGCGAAGCGTAGCCGTGTATGCTCAGCCCATGGATACCGCCCTGCTCGTCACCGGAGGTGACGCTCCCGCCTTCGGCGAGTTGCGCTCCCGTCTGGGATCCTTCGCCTTTATATGCGCCGCCGACTCCGGCCTCGACACGCTGCGCGGCTGGGGCCTGCGGCCCGACCTGGTCGTGGGCGACTTCGACTCGCTGGCGGACCGTTCCGTCCTCAGCGAGTACGCCGAGGTTATAGAGCATCCTCGGGACAAAGACGATACGGACACGGAACTAGGCCTCGCGGAACTGCGCGCGCGGGGCTTCGGCCGCGT
>JBGSKZ010000699.1:0-7132 GCA_041741035.1 Treponematales bacterium | reverse complement strand
GGATTGGCCGGCGAAGTAATGAGCACCCAATCCTTGGTATTGTCGCCTATAAACCAGTCGGGCAGGAAAGCGCCCGCGAAGCCAATCGTCTTGCGATGCAGGTCCTTGCGGCTCGGGTATACGATGATGCCTATGCCCTCGGTGTCCTCCATGCCCAAGGCTTCGGCAACCGCGCCGGCCTGGTGCTCAATGCGGGAGGCCAGCCGCTCCGCGTCGGCCTGGTCGCCTGGCTTGGCCAATACGCGCATGCCATGGTAGCGGTATTCTTTCATGCCCGGCATGCCCAGGCTTGCCATAGGCGCGAAATTAACGAGGGCCGCGAGAGCGAAAGCCATCAAGGCCCGCACGGCGATCTTAAGTGGTCGTTTCATCTATTATCCTCCATGGGCAGGATGCTAGGCTGAACAGTAGCGGCGCACAATACAACTAAGATATGAGTCGCTATGCTTTCAGGTATACGAATAAGTTTCGATACTTCTAGATTCTAAAGGTAGGGTACTGAATATAGAAGCTAGAATCTAGAATCTAGAATAAGATACGAACTCGGCCGCCGAAACCCGCGCAGCATTCTAGATTCTGTATTCTAGATTCTTCTTCCTACCTTCTTCTTCCTACCTTCTTCTTCTAGCTTCTCAACTTATTCAACAGTTCCACCCTGCTGCGCGCGCCTGCTTTCTGGTAGAGGTTGTATATATGGGTTCGCACCGTGGCGGGAGAAATGCCCAGCTCGGCCGCTATTTCCTTGTTCGCCAGGCCCCTGGCTATCATGACGGCCATCTCCGCCTCGCGTCCCGATATGCCCAGAGAGCGCATGCGCTCCTCGGGGACCGCGTCGAGTATGGGCACGCCGCCTTCGCTCGGCGTGAATAGCTTGACGGCGGCGCTCATCGATACGATGTTCCAGGCCAGGTAGAAAAAATGGTCAAGCGATATGGACGGCAGCCAAGGCAGTCCGGCGGCTTCCACCGCGAATTCTATAAGGCCCATGGGAGCGAAGGCTATCGCGCAGAGCCCGTAAGCCTTCATGAGCGGGCGCATCGCGGGCGGCTCATGGGGGTCCATCTGGCCGCGGGCTACCATGCCGAAGGCAGCCATGGCTATCCCAGAGATAATAAATCCTGCGAGGCTCCACGCTTTCGATTCGGCGAGAAGAGCCACGCCGCCAAAGCCAAGCGAATGCGCTATGTGCACGCCAATATTGGCCGCGCTCTTGACGATGACGAGGCCGGATAGGGCCACGGCTACTTTAGGAAAGAGCCTGCGCCTGCCCGTAGGAGCCGACACGCGACGAATGAGCAGTATAGCCACGGCGTAGAGCGCGGCGTTTATCAGGGTCATAAGTATGGAGAGCGGCAGCCTGATGGCGGGGTTAATGCCGCCAGGCAGGGTTTCAAGATAGTAGTAGACTACTACGATGCCGAGTCCGAGCAGGAAGAGGAGCTGAAAGGCAAGGAGCGGGCGTATGAGCCTACTGCGAATACGGAGACCGAGCACGTACAGCGCCGCGCCGCCCATGAAGCCGGTCGCGAAGAAGAGTATATAAAAGGCCAAGAGGAAATGCTGCATCGGCGGCTCCTAGTCAGTAGCGCTTGCCCCATTATACGCGCTAAAGCCGAAGATACGCAAACGCCGGCGCCGCCCCGCTATCCTAGTCGCCGCCATCCTTGAGGGTAAAGAAGGCTATGGCGTCGGCGAGTTGCGCAGCATTGGCCGCGAGCTCTTCGGCTGTAGCGGCGACCAGAGCCGCCGTATCGGAGAGTTCCTCGCTGGTAGCGCTGAATTCTTCGGATATAGAGGCGTTATGCTGCGACACCGAGTCAAGCTGGTTGATGGCTTCGCTTATCTGGCGTACTCCCGAATCCTGTTCACGCGAAGCCAAGCTTATTTCCTGGATTAAGTCGGCCGTCTTTAATATGTCAGGCACTATAGCCTCGAGCATGGCTCCGGCACTTTCTGCTATGCTAACGCTATTTCCCGCGAGCGAGGATATTTCGCCGGCCGCGGAACGCGAGCGCTCAGCCAGCTTGCCTACTTCGCTCGCCACTACGGCGAAGCCCTTGCCGTGCTCCCCGGCGCGCGCGGCTTCAATGCTGGCGTTTAAGGAGAGCATGTTAGTCTGGCGCGCTATTTCCTCTATGATGCCTATCTTGTCCGCTATGGCCTTCATGGCGCTCACGGTGTGGCTTACGCTATCGCCGCTAACCTTGGCGTCCTTGGCGGCCTTGGCGGCTATGCGTTCGGTCTGGGCAGAGTTGTCCGCATTCTGCCGAATATTGGCGCTCATTTCCTCGACGCTGGCAGAAACTTCCTCGGAATTGGCCGCCTGTTTCGCTGAGCCGTCGGATAGCTGGGCGGAGGATTCGGCTATGGCTTTGATACCGGCCGACATCTGCTCGGCGGAGCTCGACAAGGTGGTCGCGCCGGCGCTCGTTTGCCTGCTCGCGTCGCGCGCGTCGCGCAGCACGGCCGCTAGGCGCGTTATGGTGTCGTTCATGGAGCGCGCTAAATCGCCAAGCTCGTCCCCGCGCTCGGTAAACGCTTGATCGACCCTCAAGTCTAGCCTGCCCTCGGCCAAGAGGAGGGCTGCTTTGCGTATGCCCTGGATTGGGCGAACCACGCCGTGTATCGAGAAAAGCGATGTGGCCAGTATGGATAGCAGAAGCGCTACGAAGGCCGCGCCTATGAGGGCGATTATCGCGCTTTTTATTGACGCGGAAGCGCTGGCCATGGCCTCCCGTATAGGCACGCCTATGAACAATATCCCAATAACGGCGCCGCGCTCGTCGAGCAGCGGCTCGTAGGCTGTATAGTGGCGCTGGCCCAGTATATCCGCGCTGCCCAAGTACAGCTTTCCTGCGCGCACGGTTTCATCGGCGGCGCTGGCTGTGCCGAGCATGGTGCCCACGGCTCGCTTGCCCTGCGCGTCGAGTACCGTGGTTACGACGCGTATGAAGTCGTCGCCTTTAGCGGCGAATATCGTGGCCACATCGCCTAATTCTTTGGTGATGGCGTCGACCATGGCATAGTCGCCCTCTATGGCCTTGCCCGCGGAGCCTACCAGGGCGGCCCCTTCAAGGCGCAAACGGCCATGATAGCGCTCGAGGTAGAGCCTCGCGGCGTTGATGTCGCCGCGCAGCTTGCTGACGGTATTGAGCTCTATAAGACGATTGGCGAGGCTTTGCGCGGAAAGCGCCGCTATTACCGTCAGCGATGTGAGGGCTATGAGCAAGGCTCCCGCGATGATAGTGAAGAGTTTAAATGTGAGTCCGATGCGCAGCTGTTTTCTAGCTTGTTTGGTAGCCATATATACCCCTTGCGCTTAGGTTGCGTATGCTCAAGTAAGGCATACGAAAAACTGTCACTAAATATTTACTGAGCTTTAGTATCATGATTCTGATGGGAATTTGCAAATATTTTTTTTATCCCTAAACTTGTAGCTAATGAAAAAGTCCTCGCGTATCTCTTCGCTCTCACCGTTCGTCGTACTGTTCTCCGGCGCGGCCTTACTGTGCGCTTTGGGCCTGCTGCTCAGGATCGGCCATTCCGAGCTTCTCTCCGGGGTAGCCGCGCTCAGCTCCCTGTCCGCCCTGGCCTTGAGTTGCATTATGGCCTTTGGCGCGGCCGGCGAGGCAGCCAGGGAGCGCTCGCCATCCATTGCGCAGGGCGACGAGCCGGCGTCTATCGATTTTATCGACTACCTCGATACGCAGGGGCATGGCGGCCTGCGAGCGGATGGCCCTTCTCTACGGCTGCTTTCCATCATCAACGACGACATAGCCCTCTTGCAGCGCTCCGCGGTTAAATTCGACCTCTTCTCCTCCGATATACATTTTTCCGCGCAGAATCTTTCCGACCAGGCCGGCCGGCAATTGGACATGCTCGTGCGCCTGCGCGACGAGGTCGTCGAATTCTTTAAGGCACAGGCGGCCACTATCGAGGAACTCCTGCGCCTCAAGCAGAGTATGGATGACAACGCTCAACGTTCCATTGAACTAAAGCAGAAGGCGGGGCTATCCAAGGATGAACTTTCCGCCCTCCTAGGCAAAAGCGGCGATGCCGCCAAAGCCGCGCTCAGCGGAGAGAGCGAGGTAGGCAAGACCGAATTGGCCGCCAAGGACTTGGATCAGGGCTTAGCGCAGCTTACCCGCACCGCGCAGCGCGAGGCGGAGGAGGCGAAAAAGATAGGCGAAAGCCTCTTCCGGATTAGCGATATTGTGGAACGTACCCATATACTGGCTACCAACGCCTCTATAGAAGCGGCTCGGGCTGGAGCGCGCGGCGCGGGCTTCGGGGTGATAGCCCAGGAGGTGCGCAAGCTCGCGGCCGCGAGCAAAGAAGCGCTTGAGGATATCGATGCCGTGCTCGTTTCGGTGAAACGCGGCATAGCCGATTCAGGCGCGCTGGTGGCCGCCGTATCGGGTTCCGCGGGGCACTTAAACGAGGCCCTCCTAAAGACCAAAGCCGCCTTCGACGCTATTGGCGGCGGCATACTCGAGGTGCAGGACGGCTTACGGCGCTTCGACGGCGTTTTCCTGGCACAAATTGACGAGGCGGCGCATACGGCCGACTCCGCGCTGGCCGCCGCATCCATGCTCGAGGGCTTTGCCGCCGATTATAAGCACCGATCGGCGGACTATGACGCGATCGTAGCCTCGTCTAAGGAATCGGAAAGCTACGCGCGGGAGGCAAAGCGCTCGGCCCGCGTACTCGCCCAGCTCGCGAGCTACCTCAAGGCAGGCGGCGCGGACCGCAACCGCGTGCTCAGGAAATACAGCGTGGACAAAGGCAACGAGCAAAAAAAATACGAGCGCAAAGAGCGGCGCGAAGACTTGCTCTATAACCTCGAGGTCTTCGACGAGGATGACCGGGCTGTGGGCCACTTGGGCGACCTGTCTCCCTCGGGGCTGCTCCTGATGACTCCCCTTGAGTACAAGCCCGGCGCCAGAATGCCCATACGCGTGGCCCTGCCCATCAACAGCGAGGGCGAGAAACGCGTGGCCCTTACGATAACGGTGCGGCGGGTGGAGAAAGACGGCGAGGGCTTCCGCGCCGGCTGCTCGCTCGACGGCTCCGACCTTCGGGAGCGGGACTTGGTCGGCGAAATACTGCGGAGCCTGTCGCTGGGGAATCTGAGCGCGTCCGCCGCGGACGTGGTGGCCAGTAGCGCGGGCGCGGAAGATTCGGCCGAGCTGGAAGAACTGTAAGTGGGAGAGGCTGCCATGAAGCTTGATTGGAAGAAGGACGATAAGCGCTACTACCTGCCCAAGGCGGAACCGGAGTATGCGCTCATACCGCCGTATAAGTTCTTTGCCATCGACGGCGCCGGCGATCCTAATGGCCAGGAATTCCCGGCGTACATAAAGGCGCTTTACGCGGCGAGCTATGCCGTAAAAATGAGCCCGAAAAAGGGCAATGCCCCGGCCGATTACGTCGACTACGCGATTTATCCGCTTGAAGGCGTTTGGGACATAAGCGACGAAGCCAAGGCCCGCGGCGGAGCCTGGGACAAAGGCAGCCTGGTCTTCACGCTGATGATGCGGCAGCCGGATTTCCTGAGCGAGGATTTTGCGCTATCCGTCATTAAAACGCTGGCGGCTACTAAGGCAAAGAAGAATCCCCTCATAGGGCGGCTGCGCTTCCAGCTCATCGAGGAAGGCCCCTGCGTGCAAATGCTCCACCTAGGGCCTTATGACGACGAAGCCGCGAGCTTCGCGCGCATGGAGGTCTTCGCGATCGAGAGGGGGCTTACGAGGCGCTCAAAAATCCATCGGGAAATCTACCTGTCGGACGCGCGCCGCGTTGAGCCGGCCAAGCTACGCACGGTGCTGAGATTTAAGGTTTGATAGCTCCGAGCGAGCGGTACAAGCATAAGCCGCTAGCCTATCCTCGCGTCAGCCCGCCAATTCCCCGCGTACCTCAGCCCAGCGAATCAGCATAGGGCGAGCGCTTGACGAAGGGGGAGCTCATGAAGCGCCAGGCTGCCTTGCCCCCGGTAAGCCATACTATGCGCGCGCCGTTCCTGCGGTTCCTGAGCATGCGGTCCACGAGCCAGGGAGCTATGGTATCGACGGTATCGGAAAGGATATTGAATATCTTCCGTACCTTGGCCCATTCCTCGGGCCTGCCCTCGTACTCCTTGGTGATCAAGTCCGTGACCGTCATGCCGGGCATGAGGGCCCCCACGATAAGCCCTGTTCCGGCCGCCTCCTTGGCCAGCGAGTCGGTGATATAGGCCAAGGCGCGCTTGGAAGCGCCATAGGCCGTCATGCCCCGTATGAGGCCGCCCTTGGAGCCCAAGCCTTCCATATTGTATACCGCCCCGCTCCCCCGTTTCTTCATGCCCATAAGCGCTACCTTGCTTCCGAAGAGGGCGCCCGCGCAGTTCGTGGCGAAAATTTCTTTAATGAGACCGGCATCGAGGCTTTCTATATCACTTTGGCTCTGGCCTAAGCCGGCGTTGTTTACCCAGATGTCCACTTTGCCCAAAGCCCCTTCGGCGAAATCCCAGAGCCTCTGTACGCTATCGTAGTCGCGTACGTCGCAGGCCGCGCCGAGTATCTTGCCCTTGCTGCCGGCCGCGTCGCCCTTCGCCCGGCTATCGGCCTCAAGGGCGGCCACGGCCGCGTCGACCGCGGCGATAGCCCTTCCGGATATGACCACCGAGGCGCCTCGGGCCAGAAAGGCCTTGGCCAGGCCGTAGCCTATGCCTCGAGCCCCGCCGGTTATGACTACGGCGGGATTAGCGCCTATTCCCGCCTTCATGCCAGGTCCCCTCGCTGCCTGCGCAGGGGCACCGTCCCGCTCTTGCCAGAAAGTAGGTTGCCCGCGACCGCCAGGGCCGCCGCGCCGCCTATAAGGGCCACGGGTATGAATACGAGCTCAAAGAGCCGGCCGTAGCCCCTGAAGGCATACACGAGGGCGGCCAAGCCCGCATAAGAGAGGAATATCGCCAGGCGGCCGGCGGTCTTGAGCCGGAAGCCGAATTGCCCGGTGAATACGAACACGCCCGCGAAGCCGAAGAGGAACATGGGCCAGATGTCGGTAAAGAGCGACGCGCCGCCAGATTCAGCCAGAAATTTCTGAATAGCTATGGCGGGGCCGTGGAGGCCAACGGTTAGCTCCAGCACGGCCA
>JBGSKZ010000698.1:0-6357 GCA_041741035.1 Treponematales bacterium | reverse complement strand
GCCGCCCGTCGGGAGCCAGGGCGGGGAAGCGGTCGAGCGGCTGAAGCCTGAGCACCGTGGCGAGGCGTTTGGCATCCCTGCCGCGCAGTACGAGGAGCCCGTCCCGGGCTTCGCTTTCCCAGGACGGTGGCAGGACGAATTGCCTCATGGGGCTTGGGGCTTAGTTCCCCGCGCCTGCGCTGGCCGTCGCCTGGAGCTCGTGCACGGACACGCTGCTGGCCACGAGGGTCGAGAACTGGCCCCCCGCGAGCACCTCTATGGCCGCCTTAAGCTGCAGGTCGTACTCCAGGTCGTATTCGGGCGCTATGCTCGTGCGCAGCAGCTGGTTCCGCACCAGGCGCTTAAGCACGCGCTCGGAGAGGGGCGAGCCCGCCGAGCGTAGCCCCCGTACGAACATGTCGACCTGCGCGGGCGTGGCCCCGGGGTTGGCGGAGGCGAACTGCTCGAATACGTTGCGGCTCATGAGGCCGTTCAGCGATTCTTCCTCGGCCGGGCTGAGTTCGGGCTCCTTGACCTCAAGGTCGGGGGCTATGCCCACCTTGTCGATATTGGCGTCGCTGGGCGTATAGTAGCGGGACATGGTCAGCTTAAAGCCGGTATCGCCAAGGGGTAATACCTGCTGCACCGAGCCCTTGCCGTAGCTGTTCTCGCCTATGAGGTAGGCGCGCTTGTTGTCCTTGAGGGCGCCGGCCAATATTTCGGAAGCGCTTGCCGAGCCGCGGTTTATGAGCACGATGATGGGCGCGCCCGCGGGCACCATGGCGTCGGAACGCGCCCGGTACACGGCGTTCTCGGACCTGGTGCGCGATTTGGTGGATACTATGATACCCTCTGAAAGGAAGAGGTCCGCTACCTGTATGACTGACTGGAGGAGCCCGCCGGGGTTGTTGCGCAGGTCTATGACTATGCCGTTGTACTTATTCTGCTTGAACCATTCCAAGGACTCCCGTACGCGTATGACGGTCTGGGGCGTGAACTCTATGATGCGGAGATAGCCGGACCCGTCGGGCAGCATGGCCCGCTTGACCGTGGGTACCTCGATCATGGCCCGCACTATGGTCTCGTCGAATACCACGCTGGCGCCGCGCAGTATGGTTATGGTGACGGAGCTGCCCGGTTCGCCGCGCAGGCGCTTAAGCACCTCGTCCATGACGAGGGGCTCGGTGGGTTCTCCATTGATATGGGTAATCTGGTCGCCGGGCTGTATGCCCGCCCTCCAGCCCGGCGTGTCCTCTATCGGGGATACGATTTCCACGTAGCTGCGCTTGTCGGGAGCCTTGGGGTCGGGCAGGGGCTTGTTTATATACAGGCCTATGCCCCCGAACTGGCCGACGGTAGTATCGTTAAGGTCGTTTACCATGGCCTCGGTAAGGAAGGTCGAGTAGGGGTCGCCGAGCGAGTCGAACATGCCCTGCATCGCGCCCTCGTAGAGGGTCTTCGGATCGACTTCATCGACATAGCTCTGGAGTATGAAGTTGAATGCGCTCTGGAAGAGATTAAAGTAACGCTGCGTGTCCGTTTGGCCGTCCTGGGCATAAGCCGACGGCACGTTTACGATTAAAGCCGAGCAGAGTACGGCTATGACGGTTATTGCGCTCCACGCGATCTGGTCGCGCTTTCGGGTTTTATCTTCCATAGTTTCAATAATATCTCGCTTTGCGCGCCTTTCTGTCAACCGAGCGCTCTTCCTTGACTCCGCTTGAAGCGAGCGAGTACACTAATCGCACTACTATGAAGCAGAATACCGTGTTTTTCCCCTTCGCGGCAGCCGAACTAGCCCGTTATTTCTTCCTTTCCCAAGGGGTTGCCGCCCTTGCCGGAACGAGCCTCCAGCCGCAGGAGCTGCGACTCGTGCTGGCCCCAAACCTCATGGTGGCCATAGCCTTCTTCTTTCTGGGGCTCGACGCGATAAAATACGCGGCTTTCCGGCGGCTCGTGCTGGCCGCGCGGGCTCTGAGCGTATTCAGCATACTCCTTGGCGCCCCTGCCCTGCTCGCGAGGCTGAGCCAGATGCCGGGCACGGGCTCCGGCCTGGCCATAAGCTTTGGGGGCATAGCCCTCTGGGATATCCTAAGCGCGGCATTCCTGCTCTTCCTGTATCGCGATCCTCCGCGGGAAGGCTTGGTAGACAAGCTAGCCGAGCGCGGTTCGGTCATAGAGACCGTGGAGGACCGCTAGTGCGCGTCATCCCCATAGCCAGCGGTAAGGGAGGAGTCGGCAAATCCCTGCTGGCCGCCAATCTTTCCATAGCGCTCGCCCAGGCCGGGAAAGAGGTCGTGCTGGCCGATTTGGACCTTGGCGCCTCGAATCTCCACCTTTCCCTGGGCTTTCCCTCCCCCAAGAACGGCATAGGCACCTTCCTCTCCGGAGCCCATGGCGATTTCGACGATCTCGTCCACCCTACCGACTACGCCAATCTGCGCTTTATCGCCGGCGACGCGGAGATACCGGGCCTGGCCAACCTTAACGCTAAGCAAAAGGCCATGCTTGCCAAGCGGCTGCTCTCGCTGGAGGCCGATTACCTTATCCTGGACCTCGGGGCGGGCAGCGGCGCCAATATACTGGACTTTTTCCTCTTGTCCGGCCGGGGGATCGTGGTTACCGCCCCCGCCCTAACGGCCACGCTCAACGCCTATCTGTTCCTGAAAAACGCCATATTCCGGCTCATGTGGGACAGCTTCAAGCCGCGCACCCGGGCCAGGGCCATACTCGAGTCACTGCGCAAGGACGGGGGCTCGCTGCAGCGGGCCTACGTGCCCGAGATACTGGGCAGGGTGGCGGAAGCCGATCCGGTAAGCCGCGCCGCCTTCGACATGCGCATGTCGCGCTTTTCTCCCCGCCTGGTCATGAACCTGCTCGAGGATCCCACGGACGCCGACAAGGCGCAGAAGATACGCCGCTCCTGCAAAGAATACCTGGGGCTGGACCTGGAGCACCTTGGCGTGCTGTACCGCGACGACATGCAAAACGTTGCGCTCAGCAGCCGCATACCCATCGTGCGCTATAAGCCCAAGTCCATCCTGTCCCAGGCCATCTACCGCGTCGCGGATAAGCTGGTGTCCACCGAGGGCGACGTGGACGATTTCCTCGATCCGGAGTATCTGGACGACAGCTACGGCGCCGCCAGCAGCGAAGCCGAACTCGACTTCGATTCCAAGATGGGCTACGTGGAAGAGCTCTTGCAAAGCGGCGCCCTGAGCACCGGCGACCTCATAGAAACCGTGAAGATGCAGCAATTCGAGCTTGCGCAGCTGCGCAAGGAGAATCAGTTCGTGAAATCCAAGCTGGCCAAGGCGCTGGCTCAGGGCTTTAAGGTATAGGGAGCCGGGCATGGCGTTACAGGTAGCCAAGGGCGAGCTCAAGCTAGACGTCGATGAATTGGGCCTGGAGGCGGCTTTTGAATTTACCCCGGACCCCGAAAGCGGCGCGGAATGGACGGCCGACTCCCTGGCGAAGGCGCTGAGCGATTCGCGCATAAACGGGGTGCCCACGAAGCTTATCGCCGATACCGTCCAGAGCTTCGCGGGAGCCCGGGCCCGGCTGCGCGTGACTATGGCGCGGGGAACCATGCCCAGCTCCGGGCAGCCCGAAGAGGCGGAGTGGCTCCCCCTTGAAACTCCCGACGAATATAAGGCCTTCCAGGATAAGGCCTTGGCCGAAGCCCCTCCTCCTGAACTGTACCGGATACGCGTGGAGCGGGTAAGCAGGGAACGCATCGTGAAGAAGCCGGGCCTGCTGCCCTTTCTCCGCGGTAAGGAAGAAAAAGTCGTCGAGACGGAGAAGGTCGAGCGCAAAGAGCCGGTCGTGCTGGACCGCAAGGTGCAGCGCTCCTTCTGGGCTCCCGCCGATACCCTCGTAGCGCGGCTCATCGCGCCTAAGCCGGGCAAGGCGGGCAAGAGCATCTACGGAAAGCCGGTGCCGGCGCCCCAAGACGAGGATCCGGGCTTTTATCTAGGCGCGGGCCTGGAGCGCGGCAAGGGCGAGATCAGTACCAAAGCCGCCGGCTGGGTGCGCGTAGGCGCGCGCTGGGCCGACCTCGTTCCCTTCGCGCCGCACGAGCTGGCCCTGCGAAAGAGCGAAGACGGGATGACCCTGCTTTTAGACCTCGTCCCCGGCGATAGGCGGCTGCCTCCCCCGGAGGCGAGCGCCATTCGCGCGAAAGCGGCGGAACTAGGCATAAAAGACGAGTGCCTGCTGCCGGAAGAGGAAATAGCCTCCGCGGTGCAGAAGGCCGTCAGGGCCGGCCAGTCGCTGAAGGGCTACAGCCTTTCCAATAACCGGGACGCCGAAATTCGCATAGACCTAAGCCCCGACCGGCTCAAGGCTACGCTCAGCCTGGTCAAAGGCCGCGGCAACGGCAAGGCCTTGCAGTTGGCCGAACTGAGCGCCGCCTTGGCCGAGGCTAAGCTGAAGGGGCTCAAAAGCGATAAGCTGAAAGCGGACGTGCTCGCATTCTATAAAAGCGCCGAACATGAGCTGCGCGACTATCCGCTGGCGGAAGGCAAGGCCCCTACGCGCGGAAAGGATAGGACCCTAGGCTTTTCCGTGGCCTTTCTGCCCGAAGCTCAGGCGCAGGAGTATATAAAGAACCTGGAGTCGGATCCCGCCTTCGCCCGGCTCGTGCCCAGCTTATCCGAGTTTCCGCTATCTTCCGTGAATAGCGTCGCGGTTGTGAAGAAGGGCCAGGAATTGGCGCGCTTCTCGCCGCCTTCCCCCGGGACCCCGGGCTTGGACGTCCAGGGCTTAACGCTGCCGGGTTCGCCGGGAAACGACCCCCGGGTGGAGCACTATGAGAACGTGCGCTTTTCCAAGGAAACCCTAGAGAGCGAGGAAGACGGACTTGCGCTGGTCTGCGAGAGGGAGGGCGAGACGCTCGTGCGCGTCGTGCCCTACCGCGACGCGGTCATTGAGCTCGGGATAGCCGATAACGGCATGCAGGCCGCCGTAAGCCTGGAGAAGGAATACGGCCTGGGCAAGGACTTAAGCCTTGAGGCCGTGCAGGAAGCCCTGAAGGCGGCAGGCGTCGTTTTCGGCATAGAGCTGAAGGACTTGTCCAACGCCCTTGCAGAAGCCAGGGCCGGCAAAGCGGTCAAGGCGCGGCCGGTAGCCTATGGCAAGGAGCCCGTGCCCTCGGGCGGCTGGAATATCAACTGGATAACGCGCCTGGCAAGCGGCGCCGCCCTCACTCTGCGCCAGGACGGCTCCGCTGATTTCAAGAACCAGGATCGCGCGACCGTAGTGGCCGAGGGGCAGCCCATCCTGGAGCTCTTGGCCATAGGCCGCGAGGGGCAGGACGGCACGGATGTATACGGCAAGCCGGTGAAGCCGCCTAAAGACCCGAGGGCGAGCGACCCCCCCGAGTGGGACGACACGATACGCGAGGAAAAGACCGAGAGCGGCGACCGCCGCCTCGTGGCCGCGAGGAGCGGCGAGCTTAAGTTTGAGAAGAACAGGCTTAGCATAGACGCAGCCTGGAAGATCAACGACAATGTGGGGCCGGTTACCGGCAACGTGCGCTTCCCCGGCCCCGTAGCCGTGAGCGGCAGCGTGCTTACCGGCTTTGCAGTTATAGCCGGGGGCGATGTCTTCATAGGCGGATCCATAGAAGCCGCCCTGGTGAGCGCGGACGGGTCCGTGCGGGTAACCGAAGGCGTAAAGGGAGCGCAGCGCGGCACCGTGCGCGCCCGCGCTAGCATAGAGGCCGGCTTCGCCGAGCAGGCTCAGCTCATGGCCGTAGGCAATATCACCCTCAAGAGCTCGGCTCTCCTCTGCGTTATCAAGACCAACGGCAAGCTTACCCTGGCCGGGGACAAAGGCTCGCTGGTGGGAGGGCAGTGCCGGGCCAAGCTAGGCGCGGAACTGCAGAATCTCGGCGCAGAGAATAATTCCAAGACCTCGATATCCTTTGGCCAGGACTATCTGATTAAGGACGCGGCGGAGGCCGAGGAACGGGAGATGGAACGCGTCAAAGCCCTTATACTGCAGGCTGACAAGACCATGCGCGAGTATGAGCGCGCGGGCAAGGACTTAGGCGCCATACGGCAGGAAAAGCTCAAGCTCGTCAAGCTCCTGGAAAAGCGCAGCATGCGCTTCTTCCAATTTAATGAAAAGTTCGAGGAGCATTTCCCCGCGGAGGTCATCGTGCGCGGCACGGTATACCCCGGCGTCGTGCTTGAGAGCCATAACCGATTCCATGAGGTGCGGACCAAGAAGCAGCACGTGGCCTTCTCCTTCGATGTATCGCTCGGGCGTATCGTCGAGCGCCCTTTGACTTAGGCATAGGCTAAGCCTGGCCTCGGGACGGCCGGGACGCCGCGGCGGCCTGCCGGAAGCTCGCCGCCGCTCGCCGCCGCCCGC